>NZ_JBSSAB010000007.1:0-100218 GCF_054058195.1 Thermostichus sp. OS-CIW-29 | reverse complement strand
ACTCCGTCCCGCTAACGCGAATGGAAACAAACAGAATGCTATCGCTGCATAGTTGAACAGTGATGTTCAGCAGTGTTCAGCGTAAATGTATCAGCATGTTGTTGGAGCTAACCCCAGAAGAATGCGAATCGGTGATTCCGGTGGTGCCAACGCGCCTTCAGTATGCGGCTTACTGGAGCGATGCCCTCAAGAGCACGGGCCGCATCATCACGGCCATTTTGGTGGGTGTGGCGCTGCTGGTTCTTTCCCGCGCTTTCGGCGAGGGATCCTTTCTGGGGGCAATCGCCTTCCTGGTCGGGATTCTCTCGTTGCTCTATCCCTTCCTGTGGGGGCCGCTCTATACCATCTCCCGCCGTCAGCTAGCCTTTCGCGAGATTCCCTATGGGGGATTGTTTTTTGGGCAGGTGTTGCGCACTCGCCGCTTCGAGGTGGTGGTGGAAGAGCGAGAAAAGCTGGATGAAGAGGGCAACTTCTACATTGAAGAGGTGCGGGAGCGCCAGTTTGAGATGGAAATTGGCGATGAGACCGGAGTCGTCTATCGTGTGCGGGCCAAGGACGATCCCCGCTACAGGCGAATTGTCAAAAAGCAATCGGTGCTCGGGTTGGTGAAAGCCTATTCCCGCGATTTGCAGCGCCGGCCCACTTTGAGCGAGGTCTACGTGGTCAAGCTGGGGGAGTGGGTGGGAGATGTCTCCTATCTGGATCGGGAGGCTTTTTTGGATATGGCAGATGAGCTGTTGGAGCTACAGGCCCAAGGACAAGCTTGATCCCCTGGATCCCTGGTGTTCTCTGGGATGGAGGGGAAGGGATCCCTGCCTTTTTATTCTGAAACCTAAACGGCTGCCTATCCGGGAGCGCCGCTTTTAACGCTGGGTTAGCCGCATTATTGTACTGGCCAGGGGTAGGGTTGGGTAGTTTACTGTGGACTGGCGGGAGCTTTAAACTGAGGGCTGTAAGCTAAAAACAACTGCCATGGGCGATCCTCTCACCCCCCAAGTTAGCGAGCGCATCTGCAAGCACATGAACGAAGATCATGCCGATGCAATAGCCCTCTACGCCAGGGTCTTTGGCCAGGTGGAAGGAGTTACCCAAGCCCGCATGCAGGCCATTGACCCGGAAGGGATGGACTTGCGGGTGCAGGTCGACGGGGCCGTACAAACGCTGCGGATCCGCTTCGACCACCCCCTGCGGGACTCCGAGGACGCCCATCAAACCTTAATTGCCATGGTGAAGCAGGCTCGCGCTCAAGTTAAACAGGCTACAAAGTGATGAGAGATACAGTTGAGGCTTAGCTGGCCTGCTGTAGGAGCAGATCCAACTGGCCGCGAGCCTCTAGCGCGTAAAGATCGTCGCAGCCGCCGATATGCTGGTCGTTGATGAAAATTTGCGGCACCGAACGGCGGCCGTTGGCCCGCTTGGCCATTTCCGCCCGTGCTGCCTCGTCTCCATCGATGGCGTACTCGATATACTTCACGCCTTTGCGATCCAGCAGTTGCTTAGCCCGGATGCAAAAGGGACAAAAACGCCAGGTGTAAATCTCAACAGTCATAAGAAAACAACAAACGCTTTTACATAGCTTAACATTTTCACGGAGCCGGGATCCCTTTCCTTGCAAACCTGGGGTTTTCTGCCTCCCATGGTCTAGTTGGCTTCCTTCCAATTGTGGCCAATTTGGATATCCACCACCAGCGGTATGGAGAGGGGCACTGCTCCTTCCATTTCCCTTTGGATCAGCGGTTTTAGGGCCTGCCATTCCGAGGGATCCACCTCAAACACTAGCTCATCATGCACTTGCAGGAGCAAGCGGGAACGAAAGTTCTGCAGCTTTTGCTGCAGGCGCACCATTGCTACTTTGATGATGTCTGAGGCGGATCCTTGAATGGGAGCATTCACAGCTGCTCGCAATTCCGCTTGTTTGCGATGGCCTGTCAGACGAGACAAATTGGGAAAATAGCGACGGCGACCCAAGATCGTTTCTACATAGCCATGTTTTTCCACAAAGGCTTCGGTGGAGCGCAGGTAGGCGAAAATACCGGCGTAGCGCTCGTTAAATCGCTGTAAAAATTGCTTGGCTTCCGACAAAGAAACCCCCGCAGTGCGGGCAAAGCGCTGCGCTCCCATGCCATAGATCACCCCATAGTTGATCGTTTTGGCCAGGCGGCGTTCTTCGCTGGTTATTTCCTGTTTTTCCAGGAGCAGACGGGCGGTTAGGGTATGCACATCTTCCCCTGAGCGAAAGCCTTCCAGCAAGGCAGGTTCTTGGCTGAGGTGGGCCAAAATGCGCAGCTCAATTTGAGAGTAATCTGCTGCCGCCAATAGCCATCCCTCTTGGGGAATAAAAGCTTGTCGAATCCGGCGACTGAACTCGGTGCGAATGGGAATATTTTGCAAGTTGGGGTTTGAGGAGCTGAGCCTGCCGGTGGCAGTAACGGTTTGGTTAAAGTCGGTGTGGACTCTGCCGGTATCGCTTCTTACCAGGGCGGGCAGAGCATCCACATAGGTCGATTTTAGCTTGGCCAAGGTGCGGTATTGCACAATGGTTTCGATGAGAGGATGATCCCCCTCTAGCTTTTCTAAAACTGAGGCATCAGTGGAATAGCCAGTAGCCGTTTTGCGGGTTTTGCGAATGTCCAATTTCAGCTTTTCAAAGAGCAGGGATCCCAGTTGCTTGGGAGAATTGAGGTTAAAGGTTTCTCCAGCCTGGGCATAAGCTTTCTGCTCCAAACTTTGCAGCTCTTGTTCCAGCTCTTGGGAAAATTGCCTCAGAAACTCGGTATCAACGCGAATGCCGATCCACTCCATCTCTTCCAAAACTTGGGCCAAGGGCAGCTCGACTTGAATAAAAAGATCCCACAGGCGTGGATCGGTTTTCTGCAGCTTTTCGGTGAGGATTGGCACCAGACGATAGGCACAATAGGCGTCGGTTCCACAGTATTCTGCAACTTTGGAAATCGGGATATCGGCAATGGACTGTTCCTTGCCCAGCAACTTTTTGTAGCTGGTGGTTGGCAAACCCAAATGGGTAGCTGCCAAATCGGCCAAGTTGTGGCTGGCTTCTGGATCCAAAACGTAGCTGGCCAACATGGGATCAAACTGGATCCCTTGCAGGCGGATCCCGTGGGCGCGGAAAATGCTCAGGTCGTACTTACAGTTTTGTAGGCTTTTGGGTCGGTTGGGATCTTCCCAAAGGGGTTGCAGGCTTTGTTTCACCAGCTCCCAATCCAGGTTGGATCCCTGGCGGTGGCCGATGGGCAAGTAGGCGATATCTCCCTCTGACCAACAACAGCCGATCCCCACCAATTGGGCATCCCGTGGATCTAGACTGGTGGTTTCAGTATCCCAAGCTACAATCCCTGGGCAGGTCAACAGCTCTTGCCGCAACAGCTCCAGTTGCTCCGGCGTATCGATGATGCGCACCGCCGGCAGAGAAGGGACGGGATTGAGGGCAAAATCAAACCACAGGGCTTCGTCAGGAGCGTTTGCGGGATCCCCGGTGGGATTAAAAGCGCCAACCACCTCTGCCTCGGTTGGGATCCCCCCCAAAGCCGTTTGTATTTTGCGCACTTGGGCGATGAAGCTGTGAAACTCCAATTTTTCCAGCAGCGGCAGCAATTCTGCTTGATCAAACCCGGTTAATTTCATGCTCTCCCAGTCGGGAGAAAGAGGAACGTCGCATTTGATCCGAGCCATAAATTGCGAGTGATGGGCCGCCGGGATCCCTTCTTTGAGGTATTGCTGGACTTTTCCTTGGATCTCGTCCAGGTGGTCGAAAATTTCATCCAAACTGCCGTAGCGCTCCAGCAGCTCCACAGCTCGTTTGGGGCCGATCCCTTTCACCCCGGGAATGTTGTCAGAAGGGTCACCACAGAGGGCCTTATAATCCACCACCTGCCAAGGCCAGATGCCCAATTTTTCTTTCACTTGTTCGGGGCCAAACTCGCTGATGCGATCTTTGCTGTTGAGGTGCAAAACCCGAACTCTTCCATCGGTATCGATCAACTGGAACAGATCTTGATCGCCACTTAAGATCTGCACCCGGTAATCTTGGGGGGCTAGCCTACTGAGGGTGCCCAAAATGTCATCGGCTTCAAAACCAGGCACCACCAAAATCGGGATGCGTAGTGCCGTCAACACCTGCTTCAGGTTCTCCACATCTTCGATAAACTCCGGTGGCGTTTCCGGGCGGCCTGATTTGTAGGTTTCGTCGGCCTCGTGGCGAAAAGTGGGCTGCCGTGTATCAAAGGCAACGGCTACATGGGTAGGGGTGTATTTGTCCAAGACTTCTAACAGCGATTTCAAAAAGCCAAAGCTGACGCTGGTGGGGATCCCAGTGGAAGTGCGCAACCCCCCCTCGCGGCTGTAGGCAAAGGCGTAGAAGGAGCGATAGGCCAGAGAGTGACCATCCACCAGCAGCAGTGTTGGAGTTTGCCAAGCCATCAGCTGATACCTTGAGGGTGAATCTAGCCTATCGGATCTGGGCTATGGGCAGAAGGGATCCCACATCCGTCTCAAGAACTCGAGCGGCGGGCTGCTGCCGACACCCAATGGCAACTTCTGTAATCACAATCTGTAGGCACAATCTGTAATCACAACTGGCTAGGACGAGATCCAAAAGCCCATCGACGGGCCCGCCAACCCTGATTTCCGTTTTGCGGGCTACAATGCTCATGCCCATTTTTTCAATTGGTTGGCTCAATCGGCAATACCTAAATTTGTTACCCAGTTGATCACCCAAAGCATTGCCCTCTGGTTCTGGACAAAATACAGCCCACCACAATGCTCTTCTCTTCTCAGCAAATCCTGCCCCCATCTCTCTACCCACCCCTGCATTGGGGCCTCAAGACCCTTTTTCCCGACGGCCTGTGGGAGTTGCCGGCAGATCCCCATACCCAGCGGGTGGCTCTGACCTTTGACGATGGCCCTCACCCTGAGTACACCCCTGCTTTGTTGCAGGTTTTGATGGATTTTCAGGTGCCGGCCACGTTTTTTGTGTTGGGAGAACGGGTGCAGCGCTGGCCCCACCTGGCCCGTCAGATCCGCCAACAAGGCCACCGCATTGGCCTTCACGGCTGGCAGCATCGCTCCTTCACCCAGCTTGCCCCTGGAGAGCTTTATCAGAGCCTGAAGCGCAGCCAAACCACCCTCGTGGCTGCCTGTGGCGGGATCCCTGACGATTATCGGGCTGTGCGCCCGCCCAATGGCTTGTTTTGGCCGCAGACGCTTGCGGATTTGCGCCGTTGGGGCTTTTGTCCGGTGATGTGGAGCGTGGTGCCTGAGGATTGGCTGATCCCACCGGTATCGGTGGTGGTGGAGCGGGTGCTGGCCCAGGTGCGGCCTGGCTCCTTGATCGTGCTGCACGATGGGGTAGAGGGGGGATCCCAAGTGGCTGAGGTGACGCGGCAGTTGATCCCAACTTTGAAGAAGCGGGGATTTGAATTTGTCCACTTGCCGGATCCCTGAGATCTTTCCAGTTGGGGAGAAATTAAATACAGTAGAGGCACGCGTAGGCAAGAGGGTCAAGCCATGGGCGCACGCAAGATCATCTACGGCATTTTTGGGCAACGGGCCGGCAGCGTCATCGTCGGAACTTGGAACTGGCTGTGGGGGATCCCGGTGGAGAAAGGTGGCACAGGGGCGGTGATGGTGGCGGAAGAATCCCTACGCACGATGCAGGAGACGGTTCAGCGTCTCACGGAAGCCGTTGCCACCCAAGTGGCTGCCTATCAGCGAGCTGAACAAAAGTACATGCAAAAGGTGCGGGAGTACCAGGCCCTGGAGAACAAAGCTCGCCTGGCCGCCCAACGGGGCGATCAAGAGGCTGCCCGTCTGGCTATGTCCCAAGCGCTGCAAATTGAGGCCATTCTCGGCCCCCTTAAGGAGAACGTGGAAACTGCCGAGCGCTACGTCAACGCCGCCAAGCAAAAGCTGGCCCGCGAGAAAGAGCGATTGGCCGCTTACAAGAGCGAGCTGAGCAACCTCAAAGACATCAACGAGGTGAACCAAGCTCTGGAGCAGATGGCCCGCGTCAACAATTCCTACAACATCGACTCG
This sequence comes from Thermostichus sp. OS-CIW-29, assembly GCF_054058195.1. Classification (NCBI taxonomy): domain Bacteria; kingdom Bacillati; phylum Cyanobacteriota; class Cyanophyceae; order Thermostichales; family Thermostichaceae; genus Thermostichus; species Thermostichus sp. OS-CIW-29. The sequence goes on along the minus strand of NZ_JBSSAB010000007.1, from coordinate 94,167 downwards.
GCCAAGTCGCAATTTGAGGCGGCGAAGAATGCTATCCAGGCTCGCCAGCTCAGATCCCGAGCCATGAGCGAGCTCTCGGAAGATCGCAGCGAGCAGATTGCTGCCCAATTGGATGAAATGGCCATGGACGATGAAATCTCCCGCCGCTTGGCAATGCTCACCGGCCAAGGAGGTGCCCAAGCCAACCTGCCGCTACCGGATCTGGATTTCGAGAAGCGGCTCCCCCAATAGCGGCAGTTGCTTCCAAGCTTGGGGATCCCTCGCTTTTCAACCCACGTCGGCAACCCCGCTGCTAAGTTGCAGGGGGAGTTTTCCGTTGGGAATTGACGGTCAACGGGCTAGAGGGAGTGCGCTCGTACTAGGATGATAAAGGAACAATAGGCAACCCATCTGAGGAGAGGATCCCAGCAATGTCAGCAGCACGAGGCGCGCATTCTGCCCGATCAGGCCTGTGGCCCACTTACGCAACCAGCCCGTGGCTGTCTAGAGCGCTGTTGCTGCTCTGTGTCTGCCTCAGCTTGGTGGTCGGTGCCTGTTCCGCGGGCTCTAACCTGCGGGCCTACAGGGATCCCAGCGGAGCCTTTGCTTTTGCTTACCCCAACGGCATGGTGGCGGTCAATCTTGGGCCGGGGAAAGGGCCGGTGGTACTCCTGCGCGACCTGGTGTACGAGACCGAGAACGTCAGCCTGATGATCGCCCCGTTTGACAAGGGGGAGACGATTGCCGATTTGGGCAGCCCGGCTGAGGTGGGGCAGTTGGTGGCGGAGAAGATCATTGCTCCTGAGGGATCCGGTCGCTCGGCCAAGCTGTTGGCTGCCGAAGCCTTTGAGCGGCAGGAGCACCCCTATTACCTGCTGGAATACCAAACCGATATGGGATCCCAGCTTCGCCACGAGGTGGTGACGGTGACCGTTCGGCACCATCGCCTCTATACGCTGACGGCCTCTACCCAGGAATCCCGCTGGCCTCAGGTGCAGGCTGCTTTTAGGAACGTGGGCCGCTCTCTGAATGTTTCCTAAGGCTTTCTCAAGGGGTTGAACCGGGTTGACGGACTTGGGTAGGTTAAGGTTGAGCCCTTTAGGGCTGAGTTATGGTCATTTTAGGTTGGGGGCGAGACGCCTGGGCTACTGAGAAAAGCCTTGTGGTTCTGGGAATTATTGCTCCGCAACGCTGACGCGAAGACGCGACCAACGTTTCGGGTGTGGGTGCAGTGTCCTAGCTTGAATCGAAATGACCCTACCTACTGGTTCCAGCCGGGCCATCTGGTGTTAAAACGTAAAACGGTAGTGTTTTAAACCTGCGGAGATGGGATCCCACCCTCTTGGGCCTGCTCTATGACCGTATACGTGGTTCAGATCAGCGACCTGCATCTGTTTGCCAAGCCCCATCACCGGCTGCTGGGGGTGGACACGGAAGCCTCTTTCCTGCAGGTGCAAAAGGCCATTGCCGCTCTGGATCCCTTGCCGGATCTGCTGCTGCTTACCGGAGATCTCTCTCAAGATGGCAGTGCGGCATCTTACGCCCGTTTGAGAGCCCATTTGCAGGCTCTCCCCATCGATACTTACTGGTTGGCAGGCAACCACGATCGCCTGCACACCATGAACCAAGAGCTTCATGCCGAGCGGCTATTTGGGGACAAGAGCTTCAGCCGGGAAAATTGGAGCTTTATTTTGTTGAACTCCCTCGTGCCCGGCAAAGATAGCGGTTACCTGACGGAGCGCACGCTGCTGTGGCTGAGACAGGAATTGCAGCGGAGCAAAGCTGCCCAACACCATGTTTTGTTGGCCCTGCACCATCCCCCTTTTTCGGTGGATTCTGCCTGGCTGGATCAAAGTGCCCTGCAGCAGCCGGAGCGGTTGTTTGGGGTTCTGGACGAGTTCGACCACATCCGCCTCGTTGTATTCGGCCATATTCACCAAGACCTGCACCGCCGGCGGGAGGGGGTTGATTACCTGGCTTGTCCCTCAACCTGTGTGCAATTTCGTCCCAAGAGCCCCCAGTTTGGCCTGGAGGTAATTCCCCCTGCCCTGAGGCAGATATGGTTGGAGCGAGATGGCAGCTTCAAAACTCAGGTTCAACGGGTGGGAGCTGCTCTGCAACGGCCCAACCTGGCCCTGAAGGGATATTAGCTCTCCCCCTCTTGAACCTCTGTGGGGGGTAGCCCGATGGCCTGCCCCAAACAGACGCTGGCCCCCAGCAAGGCCAACCACCCCGGCAGCAGCGACAGGAAGGCCACTGCAGCCACCAGGGTATTGTTTCCCCCTTGCAAAAGGCTGTAGAGCAGCATTGGCAGCGTGAGAACCCGCCCACCGCCGACAAAGAAGGTGAGCAAAAATTCGTTCCAAGAGATCAAAAAGGCAAATACCGCCCCAATGGCTGCCCCAGGGGCAATGAGGGGCAACGTCACCTGCCACCACACCTGCCAGGGATCCGCCCCCAAACAGCGGGCCTGCGCCTCGTAGCCGCGGTCGAAACGGGCGAACACACTGCCCATCACCAGAGCCATGTAGGGAATGGTGGGGATCAGATGCACCAGCACCACCCCCAGCAGGGCACCGTCTAGCCGCAGGCGAATCAGCACCCCTTGGATCCCCATCAGCACAGCCAGAGGAGAGGTGATGACGGGCAACAGCAGCAGCAGGCGCAGCCAGGCAGGCACGGGACGGGTGCCCAAAACTCGCCCTGCCGGGATCCCCACCCCCAGGGCCAGCAGGGTGGTGAACAGGGCAATTTGCAAGCTCTGGCCGAAGGCTGCTCGGAACTGGGATCCCCAGCTCAGCAGTTGCTGCCAACCGGCTATGCTCCATGCCCGGGGCAGGGCATCGGGAAAATACCAGGCCCGCGTGAAGGCCCAAAGGGCCAGCACCCCAAAGGGCAAAGCCCAAAGGAGGGCCACTCCGGCCACCCCAAGGCGGAGCAGGGATCCCCCAATCCATCTGCGTCCTTTCACGGCTTTCTCCAAGGACTCCGTCCCGCTGAGCCAAACGGCAGCTGCAGAAAGGATACTCTGGCTGCAAACAGCCCTCCGATTAGGCTGACCACCGCTGCCGAGACAGCCAGCAGGATGATCCCCAGCGCCACCGCCTGCTGCCGCTGCTCCAGGTTGATGTGGGTGAAGCGCTGATAGATCAGAACGGGCAAGGTGCGCGGGTAGGTGGGCCCTAAGAGCAAGGGAACCTCAAAGGCGCTGAAGACAAAGCCGAAGATGAGAATCCCGGTGGCCAGCAGCCCCGGCCTGAGCAAGGGCAGGGTCACATACCAAAACGTTTGGGCGGCAGAAGCCCCCAGCAGCCGAGCCTGTTGCTCCAGCTCGGATCCCATCCCGCGCAGCAGCGTCAGCGCCACCAGAGCGGCAAACGGGATCTCCTTCCAAAGCCAATAGAGCAACACCCCCACATAGCCGCGGTCGTTCACCCACAAGGGAAAATCCTGATCCGAGGCAATCCAGCCCAGTTGGAAGGCCAGCCGCGCCAGCCAACCGCTGGGCCCCAGCAGCAGCAGCATCCCCGCCACCCCCACCAAATGAGGAATCGGCAGCGTCAACTGGCCAAGCCAGATGGCCCACCCCCCCACCCCCCGCAACAGCAGCGCCAGCCCCAGCCCCAAAAGCAGCGCCAACCCCGTTGCCAACAGAGCGATTCTGAGGCTGAGCAACAGGGATCCCCTGACTTCCGCATCCCGCAGCAGCTCCCCATACCCCTGCAGGGTAAACCCCCTCTCGCCCAGGCCGTAGAGGCCCACACTCTGGGCCAGAGCCAGCAGCAGCCCCCCGCCGTAGAGCAGGCCCACCAACCCCAACGCCGGCAAAAGCGGCCCATACTGCCGGATCCCCTTAAGCCCCACCGGCCCAGATCCCCGTCCATTTAAGCTATTCATTGAGCCAGTCCCAAGAGCTGCCTCACGAGAGAATTCAAGATGGGAGCGGATCCCTCCTTAAGAGAGGAAAGAGCAGTGGGTAGTGAGAAGGAAGTATGCTCACGCCTCTTATTCCTCCACACCGCCAACGCGACCAACCATTGCGATCTTTACATCCCATGGAGAGAACCCTAGACCAGATTAACCAACGCATTGCCAAAGGCCAGGTGCGGGTGTGGACGGCCCTGGAAGCCAAAGCCAAGCTGGCCACCTTGGGGATCCAGGAAGCCTTTGAGCAGGTGGATGTGATCACCACCGGCACCTTTGAGCCAATGGAGTCTTCAGGAGCCATTGTGAACCTGGGCCATACGGATCCGCCCATCAAGATTCGCCAAGCTTGGCTGAACGGGGTACCGGCCTATGCCGGATTTGGCGCGGTGGATCTTTACCTGGGGGCAGCCCAACCCAGCGAGCAAGCGGATCAAGCCTATGGGGGCGGCCATGTCATTGCCGACCTGGTGGCGGGCAAGCGCGTCCATTTGCGGGCCATCGGCCAAGTGACCGATTGTTACCCCCGCGCCGACTACGAGACCACCCTGACTCGGGATCAGCTCAACCAGTTTTACCTGTTCAACCCCCGCAATGCCTACCAAAACTTCATCGTCGGGGTGAACGGCGGGGATCGGCCTTTGTACACCTACTTGGGTCTGTTGGAACCGCATCTGGGCAATGCCGTCTATTCCAACCCGGGAGAGCTATCCCCCTTGTTGAACGATCCCCTGTTGCGCCGGGTGGGGATCGGCAGCCGCATCTTTTTGGGAGGCGGCATCGGCTACGTCGCCTGGGAGGGCACCCAACACTTTCCGCTGCAAAAGCGATTGCCCAACCAAACTCCCATCGGCCCGGCGGCCACTCTAGCCCTGATTGGAGATGCCAAGCAAATGCAGGCGGAATGGGTGAGGGGCTGCTACTTCCGCAACTACGGTCCCAGCTTGATGTTGGGGGTCGGGATCCCCATTCCCATCCTCGCTCCTGCGGATTTGGAGGCCATCGCCATCCGGGATGAAGAACTGGTGGCACCGGTGATCGACTTTTCCATTCCCCGCCGGGTGCGGCCCACCTTTGGCTTGGTGAGCTATGCCCAGCTCAAATCCGGCCAGATCACCCTCAATGGCCGCAAGGTTCGCACCGCTCCCCTGGTCAGCCTGCGCCGCTCCATGCAAATTGCCGAAATCCTCAAGCAATGGATAGAAAGCGGCCAATTTACCCTCACCCAACCTGTCGCCCCCCTGCCCCTGGATCGGGAGTTTCTCCCCCAAAACCCTCTCAGGTGACGTCCTGATACATTTACGCTGAACACTGCTGAACATCACTGTTCAACTATGCAGCGATAGCATTCTGTTTGTTTCCAACCAGAATGGCGGTATCCCGCAAAGCTTTGAGTAGAATACCCAAAGCGCAGTTTCCGTGTCGTCTTACTACCAATTTTCTGCTTTGCTTTGGCTACCATGTTGGCAGACTCGAAAGTAAACAGAAAGATCAACTGGTAGTAATCCGTACTGAACATATTATACATTATTTTCAGTATAGTTGAGCTTATTATTGACTAGAGTCATGCTCCCCTCAATGAATTGGGAGCCTCCTCAAGCGGATGCACGCAGCGCTTTGGTTCGGGGACACCGTGCCTCCCTACTTTTGGGGTAAAGCAGCTCTCCAGAAGAACCGCTACCGGAATTCGCCCTGGCAGCAACTTCTCCAGGCAACCCCATCAACCCCACTTCAGGTGCTGTCTCAACAACTGAGCGTGCTGAGCCGATTGCCTCGCCCACAGGTCAGCTTGGGCAGGGCTGAGAGCTAGGCTCTCTGAGTAGCAGGCCAGCCAAGCTTGGTGTAAGGCTTCAGGATCGGTGGGCATCTCCTGCAGATCCCAGCCAGGCATGCCCAATTCCTGGAGCAGCGTTTTCACCTTGGGATCGTAGCTGAGACCAAAACAGGCGCAGCCCTCTGCCGCCGCCATCACCAATCCGTGGTAGCGCATGGTGATCGCCAGCCTGACACCCCGAAAGACTCCTTTCAATAGACAGGGATCCCGAATTTCCAGCACTTGGCTACGGTGGGGTAGGCGCTGCTGAAGCTGCTGAGCCAAGTGGTAGTCTGGCCCAAGGTCAGGGGATCCGGGAGGAGCCAGCTGAAAGGGCACGAAGAGAAGGTATGCCCCCGTGGAAGCCTGGAGACGCTGTAAACCCTGGCTCAAAGCTTCTAGACAGGCTCCAGTCAGTTGCGGATGCGGACGCAAGACCACAGCAATGCGGGGCTGAGGCCACGTTTCCCATTCCGGCAAGGTTTTGGACGGCAAACTCCAGACGGGATCCGGAGCCACCTGGTGAGGGATCCCCCACTCTTGCAGCCATTGGGAGGCAACCCCATCCCGCACACTGATGGCCGTGCAACCTGCCAACGAGCGACGGGCTAGTGCGCGAATCCACCCCCGCTGCAGCGGCCCGATCCCCTGGGCCCAGGCAACGGTTCTTAGCCCCCATCGCTGGGCTAGGCCCATCACCCCCAGGTAGTAGAGAGGGCTGCGCCAACTGGTGCGATCCTGCAGCAGGCCACCTCCACCCCAGATGAAAGCCTGGGCCTCCTGGAGACAGCGCCGTAAAGCCAAACTGTTGAAGCGCGGATAGGCCAGCACCCCATAGGTGGCAGCCGTTTCGGCAGGGCGACGGGAGAGCACCACCGGCTGTACGGGGCTGGGCAACTGCTCTAGCTCTCGTAAGAGAGCCAGCAACAACGCCTCATCGCCGGCATTGCCGTAGCCGTAGTAGCCACAGATCAAAACCTGTGGCCGTTTCATCGAGTCCATCTGAGTAACAGGGATCCTAACTCACCCACAGAGTCCTGTGAGGTTGGAAAAGGCCGCGACGGCAAACCCTAGTTGGATGATGACTCCCTGAGCCATTGGATCAAATCGGCCAGGGTTTGGAAGTCCAACAGCGCTTCCGCCAAAGCCTCCAGTTGCTCGGTAGGTAAGAGGCGGATGGTTTCAGACAGGTCTTCCGGCAAAGATCCCAGCTTGCGCCGCAGTTGACTCAGAGTCAGTCGAGCTGCTTCTTGCTGCAGACCTTGCTGCAGACCTTGTTGCAGACCTTGCTCTAGGCCTTGTTTCAGGCCCTCCTCTCGCCCTTCTTTGAGGGCTTCTGCTCGCCACATCTGATAGATGGTCGATTCCCGCACAGCCAGACCTCCCAGTACCCTGCTAATTTCCTCTGGCGTCCATGTTAATCCTGCCAAAACAGCAGTGGCCGCTTTCAACTCCTGCCGCAGCTTGGGATCCTCCATCTCAGCTATGGCTCTGGCCACCTGCCGCAGACGGGGTTCTGGATTGTCCGGCTCTGCCAGTACCGCCAAGGGCAAGAGGCCTGGGTATCGGGATAGCACCTCTGGATCTTGTTCCCACAGGCGCAAGACCTCAAAGCGATGGGACAGGGATCCCCGTTGAAAAGAAGTCTGGTACACCCGTTCTGACTGGGTTTTTCTTAGGTAGATGACAATCTGCCGCACTTCCTGGGCAGGATAGCGGCGGTAGAGGCGCAGGCAGTAGTCGGCCATGCGCAAGGGAATGTCGGGATCCGGGTCGGTTTGAAACTCCAGATGCAAAATTAAGTTTTGGGCCCGCAGCAGGATAAGAGAGTCCGCGCGGATGGGCTCGGTGGACAGCTCCGTCGGCTGTAGCTGAGCCAAGGAAACAGGGGATCCCAGCAGCCACCGGGCAAAGGACTCGGGGAACCATTCCACCAAGTACTTGCAGACGTTATCGTAGGCCACAGGATCCCTTTCCTACAAAAGCCGATTCTCCCGATGGCCCCTCTGCCGAGATCAGCCGTAGTACCCTTGGTTGATGCGGTTTTCCAGTTGGTTAGCCCCTTCCTGATACTCGCCAAACACGAAGTTCTCGGCGTTGGCTTTGATCAGGGCCTTTTGCTGCTCTGTCAGGCCTGAGATCTGCAACATGTCTTCCAGGCTCTTGTAGGGGGCATTTTTCACCAGGATGCGAGCTAGGGTGGGATAGAAGCCGGGCAGTTGGCGGTAGTTGCGCAAGATGGTGTTGTTCACGTCAATCGGAGTGTCCAAGTGCTTTACCGGGGGAAGCTCTGCGGCCCTGGCCACAACAGGGATCCCCAAAGGAGCGAAGCACAGACAGAGCACTAACACCACACGAACCAAGATGGACAGCAGCCAGCGCATAGCATCACTTCTCCAAGCAGAATCCAAAAGGCTCATCTGTATAGGTTGCTAACATTCTCCGACCATCTAGTGTCTCATCCCCTCCACCCCGAATCGAGGGCCAAGACAGGATTTGGATCCCGACAGAAACAATTTTTAACAACTATGATCAGGAGACAGTCTTTCTTGCTCTCCCTTTCTCGGCTATCGCACCATGTCCGACTTGGCCCTTCTCCACTCGACTCGACTTGACCCCCCCAGCCGGGATCCATCTCCAGGGATCCCACAACCCACGCCTTCTCCGGAGCTGGAGTTGCTGGGGCAGACCGAACTCTTTCTCAGACGGCACATTGGGCCGGATGCCCGGCAAATTGGGCAGATGTTGCAAGTGTTGGAGCTGAGTTCGCTGCAGGAGCTGGTGGAGAAGGCGGTGCCGCCGGCCATTCGCAGCAGCCAGCCTTTGCAATTGGGATCCCCTTGCCCTGAGCTGCAGGTGTTGGCGGAACTGCAGGCAATGGCTGCCCAGAACCAGGTGTGGCGCTCCTTTTTGGGCATGGGCTATTTCAACACCCTGACGCCACCGGTGATTCAGCGCAGCATCCTGGAAAACCCTGCCTGGTACACCCCCTACACCCCCTACCAAGCTGAGATTGCCCAGGGACGGTTGGAAGCCCTGCTCAACTTCCAGACGATGGTGATCGACCTGACGGGGATGGAGATCGCCAATGCTTCCCTGCTGGACGAGGCCACCGCAGCCGCTGAAGCCATGGCTCTTGCCTACACCTTGGCGGGCAAGGGATCCCCGGTTTTCTGGGTGGATCGGGGCTGCCATCCCCAGACGATTGCCGTGGTACAGACGCGGGCGGAACCATTGGGAATCCAGGTGCGCATAGCCGATCCAACAGAACTCTCCCTGGAAAAGGGCTTTGGGTTACTCCTGCAATATCCCAACACCTTTGGGGAAATCCGGGACTACCGGCAGTTGGTGGAGCAGGCTCACCAGAAGGGGATGGTGGTGGCGGTGGCTGCCGACCTGCTCAGCTTAACCCTATTGCAACCCCCAGGAGAGTGGGGAGCGGACATCGTGGTGGGATCCACCCAGCGCTTCGGCGTGCCTTTGGGCTATGGCGGCCCCCATGCGGCTTACTTCGCCACCCGCGAGGCCCACAAGCGGCTGCTGCCAGGACGGCTGGTGGGGATTTCTCAGGATGCTCAAGGCAAGCCAGCCCTGCGCTTGGCGTTGCAGACCCGCGAGCAGCACATCCGGCGGGACAAGGCCACCAGCAACATCTGCACTGCCCAGGTGCTTTTGGCGGTGATGGCTTCTATGTATGCCGTCTACCACGGCCCCCGCGGCTTGCGACACATAGCCGAGCGCATCCACCGCCAGGCCCATCACTTGGCCACTGGGATCTGCCAGTTGGGTTATGAGGTGGGGCCCGAGCATTTCTTCGATACCTTCTGGGTCAAGGTAGCTTCTCCAGAGCAGGTGCAGGCGATCCAGGCCGGCGCTGCCCAGCGACAGATCAACCTCCGCCAGATCGATGACCGGACGCTGGGGATCAGCTTGGATGAGGCCACCACCACTCAGGATCTGCGGGATCTGTGGGAGATCTTTGCCGGAACCCTTCCCGGCAGCGGAACGGAGTCCTTACCGCCAGCTTGGGATCCCGACAGCCCAGAGCTGGACTTGGGCCAGAGCCTGCCGCCCCAGCTCCTGCGCACCACCCCCTACCTCACTCACCCGGTATTTAACCGTTACCACTCGGAAACCGAGCTGCTGCGCTATATCCACCGCCTGCAAAGCCGGGATCTGGCTCTCACCCATTCCATGATCCCCTTGGGCTCTTGCACCATGAAGCTGAACGCCACGGTGGAGATGATGCCGGTCACCTGGCCGGAGTTTGCCCAGCTCCATCCTTTTGTGCCCCTGGAGCAGGCCCGCGGCTACCAAGCCCTCTTTGCCCAGTTGGAAAAGATGCTGGCGGAGATCACCGGCTTTGCCGGAGTTTCTCTGCAGCCCAACGCCGGATCTCAGGGGGAATATGCCGGCCTGTTGGCCATCCGCCGCTACCACCAAGCCAGAGGGGAAGGCCGACGGCAGGTGTGCTTGATCCCCACCTCGGCCCACGGAACCAACCCGGCCAGCGCCGTGATGGCGGGGATGCAGGTGGTGAGCGTAGCTTGTGATGAAGCCGGCAATATCGACATTGAGGATCTGCGGGCCAAGGTGGAGCAGCACGGGGAGCGGCTGGCCGCCTTGATGATCACCTACCCTTCTACCCACGGCGTGTTTGAGGAAGGGATCCGCGAGATTTGCCAGATCGTCCACGAGGCGGGGGGACAGGTGTACATGGATGGGGCCAACCTCAACGCTCAGGTGGGCCTCTGCCGTCCTGCCGAGCTGGGGGCCGATGTCTGCCACCTCAACCTGCACAAGACCTTCTGCATTCCCCATGGGGGAGGTGGGCCGGGGGTAGGGCCCATTGCCGTGGCCCGCCACCTTGTGCCCTATTTGCCTGGCCATCCTGTTTTGCCCGGCTGTAACGGCCCCGTCAGCGCTGCCCCGTGGGGCAGTGCCAGCATTTTGCCCATCTCCTGGGCCTACATTCGCCTTATGGGATCCGCCGGCCTCACCCTGGCCAGCCAAGTGGCCATCCTCAACGCCAACTACATCGCCAAGCGGTTGGATCCCTACTACCCGGTGCTCTACAAGGGGCCGGGGGGGTGGGTGGCCCACGAGTGTATTTTGGATTTGCGCCCCCTGAAAAAAAGCGCTGGCATCGAGGTGGAAGATGTGGCCAAGCGCCTGATGGACTATGGCTTCCACGCCCCCACCATCTCCTGGCCGGTGGCGGGGACAATGATGGTGGAGCCCACCGAGAGCGAATCTCTGGAGGAGCTAGATCGCTTCTGCGAGGCGATGATTGCCATCCGCCAGGAGATTGCCGCCATTGAGCGAGGCGAGATGGATCCGGTGCGCAATCCCCTCAAGCTGGCCCCCCACACCGCCGAGGTGGTGGCTGCCGACCACTGGGATCGCCCCTATCCTCGCTCGGTGGCTGCCTACCCGCTCCCCTGGGTCAGATCCCACAAGTTCTGGCCCAGCGTCAGCCGCATCGACAACGCCTACGGGGATCGCCACCTGGTGTGCAGTTGTCAGCCCTGGCTCGACGAATGATGGCTGCTCTGGAACTTGGCCCAGAAAGGGAGATTGGTTGTATCCAAAGGCGGGATCCGCTATAACCAGTCAGGGATCCCTGGCCAACGGATGAGAAAAAATCCCCGTCTTGAGCGGTTCACGTCAGTGGGGCCAAGTTCTTTGCCTATTCTTACTCGGCTAACCCTGGGGCTGTTGGCGGGATCCCTCGTGGCCTGCTGCAAGATGCCTGATCCGGTTGCTCAAGAAGTGGATCAGGATCCCGTGCGGCGTCACATCGGCAAAGATGGCACGCATTTTGAGGCTTCCCTGGGGGATACCCGCGCCCTTCCCCCTCAGTTTCCCCCTCACTTGCAGTTGCCCAACGCTTCCATCATCTCTTCGGGACAGATTCGGGATCGAGAGGGGGGCCTTGCTTCCCTGATCTTGCAGACCTCTCAGCCTCTGGAGGCGATTGCCGCCTACTATCGCCGCACCCTGTGGGGCCGGGGCTGGGACATCCTCTCGGACATCGAGCAGGCCAATGGGATCCGCACCTTGGTGTTCGAGTCTCCCCCCCACCCCAAAAAGCCTCTCCAACAGGCGGTGGTGCAAGTGGGATCCCCCCGTCGCGGGCCGGATCAGGTGGAATATCGCGATATCTTGATTTTGCTGAGCACCGTATCCCCCTCTGCCACGGCAGAAGACCTCTCTGCGGCCAAGCTCGCTCCCCCAACTTTCCCCTGAGGATGCCCATCTATACCCAGTCGATTCAGATTGCGGCCAGCGTGGCCCAGGTGGATCGCTGCCTCACCGACCTGGAGTTGATGAAGCGCTGGCTCAACCCGCTGTTGGGCTGTGAGGCGGTGGGATCCCCTCTGGCGGAATTGGGCAGCCGCTACCGCTTTTTCCTTCGCCTGCCTTTCGCTTCCCCCAGCTTGGATTGCGTGATTACAGAGCGGGCAGAAGGCTTGGTGCAGTGGCAGTTTAAGGGATTTTTTGAAGGAACCGACCGCTGGGAATGCCATCCCCAGCCGGGGGGTACCCTTCTAGTCAATTGCTTCAACTTCCGCATCCCCAGTCCCTGGGTGGCGGCAGGGTTTTACCTGTTGGCAGCAGGGCCGACCCAGCAGGATATGCGGGCCCAGCTCCGACGGCTGAAGGCGGTGGCCGAGGCTTTGGGTTAGGCTGGTGGCAAGTAGTAAAGAAACGTAAAAAACTGCAATGACCAGCAACAGCGGACTGTTTAACCGTCGCTTTGCCGACAACTTCATCCCCCAACCAGCCAACACTTCTCTGGAAATCGGCCAGATTGCCCCCGATTTTGAGCTGCCGCGCGTGCAAGGGGATCCCGTGCGGCTATCGGACTACCGCGGCCAAAAGCCGGTGGTTCTGGCTTTTACTCGTATCTTCACCGAAAAGCTTTTTTGCCCTTTTTGCTACCCCCACATCCAAGAGCTGAAAGCCCGCTACGGCGAGATCCAAGCTCTGGGGGCGGAGCTGCTGATGGTCACCAGCACCGATCCGGTTCAAAGCCAGCAGATTCAAGCAGACCTGCAGCTGCCTTACCCGCTGCTGGTGGATCCCGAGTGCAAAACCTTCCGCCTCTATGGGGTTGGCCAAGCTTTGGGAGCACCCCTGCCGGCCCAGTTCGTTGTGGATCAGGAGGGCAAACTGCGCTTCAAGCATGTTTTCTCCTTTGCCCAGCCCAATGCCGATACCGATGAGGTGCTGCGGGTGTTGCGGGAGGGGCTGCAAACCGGCTGGGATGGAACCCGTAGGGTGGCCCCTATCCCCTTTTTCTAGGGATCGGGCTTCTCTGCCATTGGACTTCCAGGGAGAGAGACTGCGATGTTTGCCCGTCTGGCCCAGAGTGGGGCGCGTCAGGCCGAGATCCTGGAGGTGGTTTTGCGCCACGGTTGGGACTACATGCGCCGCTTGCTCTCTTTTGGCAAGGCTGGGGAACCCCAACTGCCCCCCCCAATGGTGCTGCGCAACATTTTGGTGGATCTGGGGCCGGTCTATGTCAAGCTGGGCCAACTGCTGAGCACCCGTCCGGACCTGTTGCCGCGAGAGTACATCGAGGCCCTCAGCACTCTGCAGGCCGACGTACCTCCTGTTCCCTGGAATGCGGTGGAGATCCTGCTGCGGCAGCAGTTGCGGCAGCCGTTGGAGCAGGTGTTCAGCAGCCTGGACACAGAGTCGGTTGCGGCGGGATCCATTGCCCAGGTCCATCGGGCTTGTCTGGTCAGCGGCGAGTGGGTAGCCCTCAAGATCCAGCGGCCTGGGCTGGAGGCGGTGGTGGAGCGGGATACGCGGCTAATCCGGGGCATTGCCGAGCTGGTGGCGCAAACGGAGTTCGGCAGGTTGGCAGATGTGGTGGCCTTGGCGGATGAGTTCTGCCGGGCCATTCAAGCAGAGCTGGACTTTACCCAAGAGGCCCGCCACACCGAGCAGCTCCGCCAACAGTTGCAAAGGGGGCGTTGGTTTGATCCGGCCCAACTGGTGGTGCCGCGCGTCTACTGGCCTCTCACCACCCCAAAGGTGTTGACGCTGGAGTGGATCGAGGGCCGGCCCTTGTTGGAGGCGGATCGCAGCGACGCGGATCCAGAAAACATCGCTCGCCTGTTGACCCGCGCCTTTTTTCAGCAGATCTGCATTGATGGCTATTTCCACGCCGATCCCCACCCCGGCAACCTCTTTTACTTGGGATCCGGTCGCGTGGCCCTGCTGGATTGCGGCATGATTGGGCGGCTGGATCCGCGTACGCAGCAGATTCTGCTGGAGCTGATGCTGGCCATTGTCAGCCTCGATGCCCAGCGCTGTGCCGAATTGACCCTGGAGTTGGCCCTGCCGGAAAGATCCGCGGCCCGCTCGCGGGAGCAGCCGGTTAGCTTGGCCCAGCTCCAAAGCGACTACGAGCGTCTGCTGCGCCAGTACTACGCCCTGAGCATTGCGGAGCTCAACTTCAGCCAGCTCTTTTCTGAGATCCTGCAGGCGGCCCGGCGCAACCAGATCCGCATTCCCGGCAATTTGGGCCTCTGTGCCAAGGCGCTGGCCAATTTGGAAGGGATCGCCCGCCAGCTCACCCCCGACTACAACCTGCCGGAGCAGCTTCGCCCCCTGATGGCGGATGTGTTTCGGGCGCAATTGCTGGGGGAGGCCCCTCTGCCTTCGCTGCTGCGCACGGCTTTGGATTTGAAAAATCTCTCTCTGCAATCGCCGCGCCAGATGGAGCTGCTGCTCAGCCGCATCACCTCGGAAACCCAGCGCTGGAACTTGACCATCCAAGAGCTGGACGGGATCCGCAGCAGCCTGGATCAGTCGGCCAACCGCCTTTCCTACAGCATTGTGGTCGGCTCTCTGATCGTCGGAGCTGCCATCATCTCGGCTCAGACGCAGCGGTTTCAGGTCTTTGGGCTGAGTGAACTCCTGTTCGGGGCGGCCAGCCTGTTGGGGCTGTGGCTTGTCATCAGCATTCTGCGCTCCGGTCGCCTGCGCGGCTAGATTGGCTGAGGTTGGCTCATCAGTGGACTCAGGGCCCTACTGCCCTTGTCTGGATCTCGATGTTTCCAAAAGAACACCAAAACGGTATCAACGCCTCCGCGAGCGATCCGCCAAAAGCCGCAAAGGCCGATTCTTTCGTTCGATCCCTCGACGCCTTGCGCCACAAGGCTTTCCGGCCCCAAAACCCCCTCGCCAAAACTCTTTTTGCCGACTTTTTTCCGGATCCCTCGCAAATGGGCCTTGCATTCCTTGCCCTGCTTGGGTTTAATAGGGGTGGAGTTCCCCCTTCGGGGGGATCCCTAGAAATTGGAAACGTGGGTATTTCAGGTAACAATGGCGCACGTATAGGTCCCTGCTGTTCCCCCTTCGGGGGGATCCCTAGAAATTGGAAACATCAAGTCCGTCTGGCCAACGGGCGTGACTTCTGGGTCAGGTTCCCCCTTCGGGGGGATCCCTAGAAATTGGAAACACGGGCAGCGACGAGTTAACCTCGTCCACCGTTGGTGTTCCCCCTTCGGGGGGATCCCTAGAAATTGGAAACGACTATTTGGATAGTCTGCCACTAGGCTGTAAGCAACAGTTCCCCCTTCGGGGGGATCCCTAGAAATTGGAAACCGTACTGTCGTCTTGGGTTGGAAGTCTGGCCCAGGCAAGTTCCCCCTTCGGGGGGATCCCTAGAAATTGGAAACTCATTGTTTCCCCCTTTCATGCGTGCGTGTGGATAAGTTGTTCCCCCTTCGGGGGGATCCCTAGAAATTGGAAACGCCCAATATAAATGCCTCTGCTAAAGCCCTCGACTTTGCCATTGTTCCCCCTTCGGGGGGATCCCTAGAAATTGGAAACAGATGGTGGTGAACCTTGCATGGATCCGCAGTGAGGTTAAGTTCCCCCTTCGGGGGGATCCCTAGAAATTGGAAACTTGGCAATTAGCAAGTGAACCAATTCAGGATGAACATCGTTCCCCCTTCGGGGGGATCCCTAGAAATTGGAAACTACCAAACTATCGGAAGAGGGGAGGGATGGCAGTAGTTAGGTTCCCCCTTCGGGGGGATCCCTAGAAATTGGAAACAGAACTACCTCTGGACTAGCTTCTTTGGTTGCTTTGTTCCCCCTTCGGGGGGATCCCTAGAAGTTGGAAACCAGAAGACGAAGTCTAGAAACAAAACGAGAGGAGTGTAGTTCCCCCTTCGGGGGGATCCCTAGAAATTGGAAACCTTCATTTGGTCAGCAATTATGCGGTTGGCTCTATCGTTCCCCCTTCGGGGGGATCCCTAGAAATTGGAAACAGGGCCAGTGCCCGTGCCCTTTTGCGTTGACGGTGGTTCCCCCTTCGGGGGGATCCCTAGAAATTGGAAACTCCCGGAGAGTGTTTAGTTAATCTATTTCTCTTAAGTAAGGTTCCCCCTTCGGGGGGATCCCTAGAAATTGGAAACAACTTGTTGGATCCCTTGCAACCTTGGGGTGTATTTGTTGAGTCAGTTTCCCTGCAGTGAGGGATCCCTAGGGATGGGGAAAGGACTCAACAGCTTGCGCTGGCTGGCGCGTCAGTATGCGCTTCGAGTTCTGGATGCTGCCGGTATAACCCTCAATGGCTCGCAACCTTGGGATATTCAAGTTCACGACGAGCGGCTATATCTGCGCTGCCTGCTCTATGGATCCCTGGGCTTTGGCGAGGCCTACATGGAGGGCTGGTGGGATTGCGAGGCCATTGATGAGTTAGTTTGTCGTCTCCTAACTGCCCAGGCACCGCAGCAGGTGGGTTGGCTAACTCAGCCCTTGCTTGGGTTGGACAGTTGCCTTATCAACCGCCAGCGGGGCAAGGGGGCATTCGTCATTGGCCAGCGCCACTACGACATTGGCAACGATCTCTATGAGGACATGCTGGATCGCCGCATGATCTACAGCTGTGCCTATTGGGATGGGGGCGCGCAAACTCTGGATGAAGCCCAAGAAGCTAAGCTTGACCTCATTGCCCGCAAGCTGGAACTCCAACCCGGCATGCGGGTGCTCGACATCGGCTGTGGCTGGGGCGGCACAGCCCAGTACCTGGCCGAACGCTACGGGGTGCAGGTTGTGGGGATTACTGTTTCCAAAGAGCAAGCCAAACTGGCCAGCGAACGCTGCCGCGGCCTGCCGGTCGAGATTCGGTTAGAAGACTATCGCCAGACCCAGGGAAAGTTTGATCGCATCCTTTCTGTCGGCATGTTTGAACATGTTGGCTACCGAAACTACCGAACGTTTATGCAGGTAGCCCGCCGCTTGTTGAACGACAATGGCTTGTTTCTTCTGCACACCATCGGCAGCAACGTGGCCTACCAGGGGCGGGATCCCTGGATTGAGCGCTACATTTTCCCCAACTCGATGCTGCCCTCGCCTCATCTGATTACTGCAGCCTTTGAGGGCTTATTTGTGCTGGAAGACTGGCACAATTTTGGGATCAATTACGTGGCCACCTTAAAAGCCTGGCACGCCAATTTCGAGCAGGCATGGCCAAAATTAGCCGACCGCTACGATGAGCGCTTTCGCCGCATGTGGCGGCTCTATCTCCTGATGAGTGCCGGTAGCTTCAAGGCCCGGGCCAGCCAACTTTGGCAACTGGTCCTCTCACCACGGGGAGTAAGTGGCGGCTATCGCTCGCTTCGGTAACGACAGTCCCAAAAGTTTGCAGGTGCCCCTGCGCCCTCGCTGAGTGGGGGTGTTATGATGAGTTTGATTATCATTCTCACTCTAGACAAGCTGAGGGATGCCCGCAGCTCTGCAGCAAATTGTCAATCGCTTCCAGAAGGCCAAGACCTCGCGGCAGAAGTATGAGCTTCTCCTAGCCTATGCCAAGCGCCTGCCACCCTTTCCCGAAGCGGAGAGGAAGGAGGAGAACCTAGTCAGAGGTTGCGCTTCGCGGGTGTGGCTGGCCACCGAGTTTAGGGAGGGCAAGGTCTACATCCAAGGAGATGCCGATGCTCAGTTGGTCAAGGGTTTGGTGGCCATTGTGGTGGAGGGGCTAAGTGGCCTAGCGCCGGAAGAGATTTTGGGGGTTTCCCCAGAGTTTGTGCGGGAGATGGGCCTCAATTTCAGCCTTAGCCCTTCCAGGAGCAACGGTCTGGTGAGCATGTTTTCTTTGCTCCAGCAGAGGGCTTTGGCTTTTCGAAGGTCGGGTTCTGCAAGTTCTGCTGTCTCTGTTGTTTTGTGAGGTATTTCTGCACATGACCGATAGGCTTAACTCTCTTCGCTCTGTTCGATCCATGCGATCGCTGGTATCTCTGGTGGCCGCTCTTTCGGTCGGGATCCTGGGCGGCTTGCACCTTCGACAGGAGGGATCCCAAGCCCAGCAGGGATCCAGCCCCCCAAAGGTGGTGACCACGATTTTGCCGATAACGCAATTTACCCGTGCTGTGGCCGGGGATCGGGCAGAAGTCACGCCACTCCTTCCCCCTCAGATGGGGCCCCACGACTTTCAGGCTCGACCTGAGGAGGTTCGTTTGCTGGCTCAGGCGGATGTGCTGGTGATCAACGGGTTGGGTATGGAAACGTTTTTGGAAGGGTTGATCGCCAGCGCTGGGAACCCCCAATTGCAAATCGTTGACAGCAGCGAAGGGATCCCAACTTTGCGGGCTGAGGAGCCAGAGCATGGGCACTCCCACGGTCACGGCCATGGACACTCTCATGGACACAGTCACGGCCATTCTCACGGGCATGGCCATGGCCACTCTCATGGGCACAGCCACGGCGAGTTTAACCCCCACATTTGGCTGGATCCCAGGCGGGCCATTCAGCAGGTGGAAAATATTCGTGATGGCCTCATCTCTGTAGATCCGGCGGGGGCAGAGATCTACCAGGCCAATGCGGCTGCTTTTATCGAGAAGCTCAAGGCTTTGGATGAGGAGATTGCCGCTCGGCTAGCTCCCTTTGCCGGAAGAAGCTTTGTGGTCTTCCACGACTTTGCCCCCTATTTTGCCGAGCGCTACAACCTCAAAGCCGAGTTCTTGGTGGAGATCCCAGAGGCCAATCCTTCTCCAGAAGATGTGCGACGGGTGATGGAGACGGTGCGGGAGTCGGGCCTGAAGACCATCTTGGTGGAACCTCAGGTGGGAGACAACAACCCCTTCCAGATCTTGGCCAGGGATTTGGGGGTGGAAGTGCGGGTTTTCGATCCCATCGAAACCGCTGGCCCTGAGGGGATCGAGCCGGAATATTACCTGACCATCCTGCGGCAAAACGTGGAGAACCTGGTCTCCGCCTTTGAGAAGGAGACAGCCTTCCTGCCCCTGCAATTGCCGCTGCTGGGCCAAGCTGCTCTCGAACACCTGCTGGCGAGGGGGCGGTGATCTCCTGCTCCGGCGAGGTTGTCCTGCGCGTCGAGGGGCTGACGGTCTATCGGGGATCCCAGTTGGCGGTGCAAAATGTGTCGTTTGAGCTGAGGGCGGGATCCCATACGGCGGTTGTTGGCCCCAATGGAGCCGGCAAAAGTACCTTGGTACAGGCGATTTTGGGGATCCTGCCGCGGCAGTGCGGCTCGGTTTGGATTCTGGGAGAGCCGGTGCGCCTGTCCGGCTATTTGCCCCCCTCGGTGCGGCAGCAGGTGGCTTACGTGCCCCAACGTTTTCAGTTCAATCCTGGGATCCCCATGGTGGTGGAGGAGTTTGTGGCTTTGGGTTGGGGGGCGTTGCAACCCCGCTGGCCCTGGCAGCAGCGCTCTGCTCGGCAGCAGGCGGTGCAAGAGGCGCTGGAACGAGCCGGCGCATCCCACCTGTCCTCCAAGGCTCTGGGCCAGCTCAGCGGCGGGGAGCTGAAACGGGTGCTGTTGGCCTATTGCTTGGCTTGGCCGCGGCGGCTGCTTATCCTCGACGAGGCACCGGCAGGCTTAGATACGCTCAGCGAGGGGGAGTTTTACCGGCTCCTGGAAGAGCTGCGCCAATCTCTGGGCTGGACCATTTTGCAGATCTCCCATGATCTGGAAATGGTGTCTTGCTATTGCGACCGCGTGCTGTGCCTCAACCAATCCCTCATCTGCCAGGGATCCCCCCAGGTGGCTTTGGCACCAGAAGTGCTGAGCCGGGTTTATGGGCCTGTTCGCGACAGCGGTGCGGAGCACCATTTTGTCCGCTACATCCACCGTCACTGAGGGGAAGGCGATGTTGGAGGGCTGGGTGCGGGTAGTGGAGCTGTTGCAGTTGCCCTTTATGCAGCGGGCCATGCTGGGTGGGATCCTCACCGGCATGACAGGTGGGCTGCTGGGCAGTTTTGTTATTCTGCGGCAACTGTCGTTTTTTAGCGATGCCCTGGGGCATTCGGCTCTGCTGGGGATTGTTTTGGGAGTGCTGCTGGGGCTGAATCCCACCGTGGTGTTGATGGTGTTTGGGGTGGGATTTGCTTTGGGCGTCACCTTTGTCTTGGAGCGCACTCAACTGTCGGCGGATGCGGTGCTGAACATCATCTACTCTTCCTCTTTGGCGCTGGCCGTTATCGCCCTCAGCTTGCTGCCCGGCTATCGGGGCAACCTCAACCAGTTGTTGTTTGGGGAGATTTTGGGGATCAGCCCGGCAGCCCTGTGGACGAGCGGGATCCTCTTGCTGATCAGCTCGGCCTATGTGGGATTGACTTTGCCCTCCCAAATGTTGCTGACCCTGGATGAGCCGCTGGCGCGGGCGCGGGGGGTTCAGGTGGGCTGGCAGAAGCTGGCTTTTGTGGTGTTGCTGGCTGTGGTGGTGGCCCTGGCGATTCGCTCGGTGGGGGTGTTGCTGGTGAGCGCTTTTGTGGTCATCCCGGCCTCGACAGCACGGATGTTGGGATCCCGCTTTACAACCTATGTGCTGCTGGCCATAGGTATTGGGGGACTGAGCGCGGTGCTGGGGATGATCGCCTCGGCAACCTTCAACCTGCCCTCCGGCCCCAGCATTGTTGCCACCCAGTTGCTCTTTTTTCTCCTAGCTATGGCGCTCAAGGGGGTGTCGCAACTCCTGCAGCTCTAGCTAGCGGCAATCCAAGAGCTCTCTCGGGCAGCGGCTTTTCCTGCAGAAGCTGGCCAAACAGGCGGCGATAGCTCTCTGGAAAGACCTGCCCGCTGAGGGTGGGCTGCTCGTAGACGCGCTTGAGGGTGTTGAGATCCCGCTTGGTAATGTTGGGCACCCGCAACACCCGCCGATTGCCGGTAGCCGCCGCATGGTGTCCGCCATACATCAGATCCCGCAGGTTCGGGCTATGGCCCCACAGCCCCAGCCCATGCCCGATCTCGTGTCGGGCCACCGCCGTTATTTCGGCCAACCCCTGTCCTTCTGCAATGACGATGCGCACCCGCTGCTGCAAAGAGCCATCGGAGGCGAAGAAAAACTCCGGGCGGGCCGCCCCAGCCACCCCGCCGCCAATAGGAGGAACGCGGTAAATGCTCATCCCGTAGAAAGCCTCCTCCTCTTTGGCCACCACCTTGAGCGGGATGTAGGCCGACCACTCCTTCACCGCTTGCTCCACGGAGGCCTTCCACTGGGGGTGATCCCCTTGGATGTAGATAGGGACGGGATAGAAGGCCCACTGGGCATAGGCTCCACCTGGCAAAAGCGGCTCGATTTCCTCAAAGTAGTCTCCCACCGCCTTGTCGTAGGCGTAGCGATCCAGGCCGGGGGGAAGTTTGAGCCGCATCGGCTGCGGCAGTTCTCCGGCTTGAGTTTGAGCCTGGGCTTGCAGGGCTTCAATGCCAAAAAAGTGGGGAACCGGCAGGGATCCCCTGCCCCCCACTGCCAGGACGAGGAGCATCGTCCAGCCGAGGATGCAAAGCTGTAGAATGCGCCGCCGCATCAAAGCCGCCCTTTCGCCCTTGTCTTTCTACAAGGTTAGTGGCTCAGAAAGCAAGTGTCGTTCGTTTGACATCCTCCCCGGCCTGAAGGCTGGAGATTCCTACCACGCTGCGCATGGATGGCTCCTTGCGCAGTCGTCTCGGCGGGTTCCTGCTTCCGACCGCCCGTGCAGTTCGATCCACAGGCCATCCGGGCTGACACGGGTGGTTCACCCACCCGCATCCCGACCGCAGCGTCGGCCGTGTCCTGCCCTTCGTCTCGCAACAGCTGTATCCCGCGAGCAAGGATGTTGATGGCACCGACCAGAAAGGCCTCCGGCCCGCTGCCGCGATCGGCGTTATTCTCATAACTGCGTTTTTAAAGGGCGTCGGCTACGGTCGGCGCTATCCTTCCCTGCCCTGAAGGACGGGGCTTGCCGCGCCTTTTGGTCAACCACTGATAGGCTACTTGCCTGAATAAAGCTGGGATCGGCAGCGCAGCCTCAATGCTAGCCTAGTAAGGCTGTGTTTTTGTGCGAAGCCATGCCTGTTCCTAAGAAGAAAACTTCTAAAGCCCGCAGTCGCAGGCGCTACGCCGTCTGGCTGGGCAAAGCTAAGCTCCAGGCCCAGCGAGCCATGACCATTGGGCGCGCCATTCTCAGCGGTCGCAACACCGGTTTCTACTATCCCAAAGCTAAGTCTGAAGAGGATGAGGAAGAATAGAGGCTTGCTGCAGGGATCCCGGTGTCTGCGCGAGTGATTACACTGGACTAGAGCTGTGCTCCCCTGAAAGCGGTTTTGCTGCCCCTGTAGTCTTGCTCCTCCATAGGTTGCATGCGCTCCTTGACTTCCCTCACCTACTACCAACGGCTGGGTCTGTCTCCAGGGGCATCTCCTGAGGCCATCCGGCGGGCCTACCGGCAATTGAGCAAGCGCTACCATCCCGATACTTCTCCCCTGGCTCCGGAAGTGGCCATTCGCTGCTTCCAAGAGTTGCAGGAGGCCTACCTTGTCCTTAGCAACCCGGCGAAACGGGCCATCTACGATGCCAGCTTACGGGCGGTGACCGCCAACACGGGATCTCTGGGCATGCCGGGATCCCTTGGTGCCGATTCTCTAGAGCTGCGTATGGAAACCCGCCCACTTTCGGCTGGCGAGCTGTGTGCCCTGTTGCTGATGGGATCCACCCTAGTCGTGTGTTTGCTACTGGCAGGTGTCCTCGCTTGGCTGCGAGAGAGTGGGGCAAGCTGATTCTGCGAGCATTTCCTGCCCTCTTCGGTAGGACATTGGGATCGAGTTTTCGGATTCTGGATCAGGAGTGCTTGAATGAACATAGCCCGTTGACTCTAGGGTTTGATTGCTTTTCTTGAATCTCGCCATGCCTTTGCCTCCTGCAACCACGCCCCTGTACAATCACCCGCTCCACACCATCGAACGCTGGCTGGAGGATCAGGGCTGCACCCGCGATCCGCAGGATGTGGAGCAGTGGTTTTGCGAACGGCCTGGCTGGAAAGCCATTTTGCGCCTGGAAGAAACCAGCATTTGGGTGCGATACACCTACCCAGACGGCAACACGAAAACTTTATCTTTTCCCTATTCCCTCAGCCGGCAAGACGTAGAACAGGCCATTTTTGAGAGTTAGCCGAGCCATGCGCGTTCTCCAGTTGCCTGCCCTGCGCGATAACTACATCTACCTGCTCCACAATCCCGACACTGCAACAGCAGCCGTGGTGGATCCGGCAGTGGCTGAGCCCGTGTTGGAAAAGCTGGCCGAGCTGGGGGCGGAGTTGGTGGCCATTTTCAACACCCACCACCACCACGACCACGTGGGGGGCAACCGACAGCTTTTGGAGCGCTATCCCCGTGCCAGAGTCTATGGCAGCCAGGTGGATCGGGGGCGGATCCCTGGCCAGACGGTGGAGCTCAAGGCAGGGGAAACAGTGGAGTTTGCGGGTCGGCTAGCAAAGGTGCTGTTTGTGCCCGGCCATACCCGCGGCCATATTGCCTACTACTTTTCCGAGAGTGGGGATCTCTTCTGTGGCGATACCCTGTTTGCCGGGGGATGCGGGCGGCTGTTTGAAGGCACGCCGGAGCAGATGGTGGGATCCCTGGATCAACTGCGGCAGTTGCCGGAAGCCACACGGGTGTGGTGTGCCCACGAATACACCTTGAACAATCTCAGGTTTGCCCTGACAGTGGATGGAGACAACCCCGACCTGCAGGCGCGTTATCAGCAGGTGGCTGCCCTGCGCCAATCGGGATCCCCAACAGTACCCAGCACTATGGGCGAGGAACGCCGCACCAATCCCTTCTTGCGTTGGGATCAGCCGGCTTTGCAGGCAGCCACCGGAGCTCAGGATCCGGTGCGGGTTTTTGCCCGGCTGCGCGGTATGAAGGATCAGTTCTGAAAATCGGGTTCTGACAAAAGCTCCTGGAGGTGGCCCAAAACCTGAGGGGATGGTGCTCCTCACCACTAGCACAAACGAAACCCCCGAAGAGCTGCACCGTAATCTGGTGCAGGGGCTTTTCATCAGCCCACCTCGGCCTGCCTCCTGGACACTAGAGCCAGCAGGATAGCCGCCCCCAGCCCTTGAGTGACTACCGAAAAGAGCACTAAGCCAGTCAGGGAGAAATCGTAAAGCACCCCCATCAGGGCGCTGCCCACAAACCAAGCCAATCCATAGACACTGGTAAACAGGCCAAAGGCAAAGCCCCTCGTCTCGGGAGCTACCATACCGGCCACCGCCGCCTTCATGATGGATTCTTGGGCCCCCAAACCAATCCCCCAGAGCACCATGCCCAGCACCGTCAGAGCATAGGTACCGGAAAAGGCCAGCGGCGCAAATCCAGCCGATACCGCCACCGCTCCCAGCAGGCTCCACAGCCCCACGCGGTCAAACAGCCAGCCACAGCCCAGGGCTGCTAGGGCATCCACCCCCATGGCCAGGGCATAGAGCAAAGGGATCCCTGCCCCATCGCTCCCTGACTGTTGTTGCAGATGCAGGGCAATGAGGGGAAAATCCGCAAACCCCATAGCCACACAGGCTGCTGCCAAAAGATACAGCCAGAAAACTCTGGGCAAGCCTTTTGCCGAGGTCATCTCCGGCTCCGGCTCGAAGTCTCGTGGGCTGGGATAGAGCCATTGCGCCAGCCCCAAAACCCCCAGTCCTATTGCCGCCGGGATCCCCAAGGCCAAAAACCCACCCCGGAAGCCATATCCCGCTCCTAGCATGGCTGCCACCAGCAGCGGCCCTGCCACTGCCCCAATTTGATCTAGGGTCTCATGCAGGCCAAACCCCAAGCCCCGTCCCACCTGCAGGGCTGCATGAGAAAGCAACACGTCCCGCGGCGGGGTGCGGATCCCTTTGCCGGTCCGCTCGGCCAAGAGCAGCACGGCGGCCCAAGGCCAACTGCCCACCCAGGCCAAAGCCGGGATCACCGCCGTGTTGATGACATAGCCCAAGGTGGTGAGCTGCCAGTGCCCCCGACTGCGGTGCAAGGGATCCCTGCCCAGCTGGTCGCTCCAATAGCCCACCCCTAACCGCAAGCCATAGGCCAATAGCTCCCCCCCGCCGGCCACCAGGCCCACCACCGTGCCGCTGGCCCCTAGGGATCCCAAAAAAGCCCCAGAAATGCTGCGGGCTCCTTCGTAGGTGGCATCGGCACACAAGCTCACAATGCCGAGGAGGAGAATAAAGCGCCAGGCAGAGGGAGACATAGTCAGCAACCGCTTGGTCGAGGCTGGCCAAATAGCTGGAGAAAGGGACAGGAGCTGCTCGCTCCCAAGAGGGCTCCCTATCTAGCAGCTCTAGCTACAGAGTAGCCGAGGGAGGTTCTCAAATCTTGCAAGTCCATCAAGGTCTTGCACTCCTTGCCCTGTCTAGGTTTAATAGGAGCGGGTGATGTTTTCCTCCAAGAACTCCTGCCCGAAGGAGCCAAGAAATGGCCAACAAAAGGATGGCTTTGAAGTTAATTTTCAACCTTTTGGGTAGCTGCCTAATCTCAATGGCCGTTGCAGGGGCAAGTACGACAATAGATAAACGGGCAATCTTAAATGCCGAATATCTCATAGCCACTCTGGATGGAGTAGAGCGGATTCGTTTTCAGAACGGAGAGTATCAACGAGGTTCTAGTGTCTTTCAGGAAGGGTTCCTAGTGGCAAAGCTCCAAGACCTAAAATTTAGCGACCTCAATAACGACGGGTTTCAGGATGTTGTTGCCATTGCAGCAAGCAATACAGGAGGATCCGCTAGTTGGATTAGCTTGTCAGGACTACTAGGTGGCCAAAAACTTGTGCCCTTGGAGCCTGTATTTCTAGGAGACAGAGTTGTAGTTAGTAACATTTCAATTGAGAAAGGCTCTCGAGGGAGTGCTCAGGTTTGCCTGGATATGCTGGTTCACGGGCCTAACGATGGCATGTGTTGCCCTACCAAGAAAGAGAGAAGATGTTTCGTGCTTTCTGAGAGGAGATGGATACCTCGTAAGTAAAGAAGCTACTGACCTCCTCGCAACTCCCAGCGAGCTAGAGTTTTCAACGTAAGTCAAACGTATTCATGCCCAGCGTAGTTTAGTGTTCCCTTGATTAGGGTCTCGCCCGGGATCCAAAGTTGGTCCTGGGGTAATCCCTACTTTGAGTCCTCCCCTCTTGACAAGCTAGAGAGGCTAGTCTGCCGCTCATCCCGAGGAAGCTCCACCAAAATGACAGGGATGGAGCTGGTTTCCAGCACCGCCTGGGAGGTAGATCCCACCAAAACCTGCTCCCAGCCGCGGTGGCCCCGCTTGCCCATGACGATGTCGGTTACCTGCCGCTCCTGGGCTATGTTTACAATGGTCTCCGCCAAGGGCCCGGAAGCCAGGCAGAACTGGTGGCGAATGTCCGCCAAAAGACGCTGGGTGAGTTGCCGCAACAGTTCTACCCCTTTCCCCTGCGGCTTATCGGTAACATGCAACACAATCACTTCCCCATCCACCCGCCGCGCCAAATCGGCCACCTTGCGCAGCACGGCTTCGGCCAAAGGGGAGGTGTCCACCGCTGCCAAAAAGCTCACCTTGCCCTGGCTGCCTACCTTGGTGGGATCCACCTCTCCTTTTTCCAAAAGCCGGGGGGCGCAAACCTGGGTCAGCCAAGCACCCAGGGGGGCCGTGACCAAAATCGACAGAGCCGCCAAAGCCAAAATGATCTCCCCACCGGGGATCCCTTGGGCCAAAGGGATCCCACCAATAGCCGCCTGCACCGTCGCCTTGGCCATGTTGCCCGGTAGCAAAAACAGCCGCTCCCGCCCGTTCCAATTGCTTCCCAGAGTGGAAAGCCACCAACCCAGGCCCCGCCCCAGCAGCAGACTCAAGGTCAAGAGCAGCAAGCCCGGCCAAAACACGGATCCCAGCACCCCCAGATCCAGCGACGCTCCCAGTAGCACAAACAACACGATCTCCGCCACCGTCCAGAGGGCATCGAACCCACCCCGCAGCCGCCGCGCCAAAGGGGCATCCAGCTCAATCAGAAAAAACCCCATGGCCATCACCGCCAGATAGCCGGAAAAATAGGGCCACACCTGCGGCGCCAGCACCAAGCCCAAGGCCATGCAGGCAGCCAGCAGCACTTCCTGCACGCTGTTGCGAGTCCAGTTTTGTTGGGTTAGCAGCGACACCAGAACCCGCGCCCCCAGGTAGCCTATGGCTATGCCCAGCAGGATCTCCATCCCCACTTGGAACGGCAGCCACTGCAGCGGCGATAGCTCCAGCCCCAGCAGGCGAACGCTCTCTGCAGAGCCCTGGCCCAAAAAGCTGAGCAACAGGCTAAACCCTAAGAGCAGCAGCACATCGGAAAGGGCGCTGCCGGTCAAAATAGCATCCGGGATCCCCTTGGCCACCCCCCAGCCCAGGCTTTTGAGGCGCAACATCTCCGGCACGATCACGGCTGGCGACTCCGCCCCAATCACGCAGCCCAACAGCAAACCGGTAGGCCAGTCCAACCCCAGGATCCAGGTGCTCAACAGGGCCACCGCCACCGCCTCGCAGGCTGCCGGCAAAAACCCCAGCCGCAACGCCACGGATCCCTGCTGGGCCAGCTTCTCCCGATCCATCCCCAGGCCCGCCTTCATCAAAATGATCATCACCGCCACCACCCGCAGATCCCCCGCCGCTGCCAGCACCTCCGGGGATAGGACATCTCCCAGCAAGATCCCCACGAGGATCATCCCCAGCAGGGGGGGCATCCCCAACCGACCCACGATCTGGCCGACAAAAAAGCCCATGACCAGGATCCACAGCCAACTGCCCAGCATCAACAGATCCTCTCTCCTTGCCGTGTTGAAGGGCAACTCAGGGGGGAGAGCCTCTGGGGAGTGCGGACGCAAAGCCAAAAACTCCTACCCCCTGGATACCCCCAGAAGTGTAGGAGTCATCAGCCTCAGCCTTGGATGTCAGAACAATCCCAGAAGAATTCTGAATCGGTGCGAGGCGGTTGCGGTGAACTCCATCACCGGTTGCCGGAGCAAGGCTCAAAAGCCGACCGGCAACTGATCCCGCTTGCAGGGTATCATGCTTTCTCTTCCACAACAACTAGGCGATAGGGGCAATCTGGACGGCCAATGGAGCGGTAGAAATCCCGGCAGACATTGTCGGTAAAGCGATCGCTGAGGCCGCGGGTTACCTGCTGCACCACTTGACGGGCCACCCGATAAACCAACTTGCGGGGCAGAACCTGCAAAAACCTGGGCAAAGCCAGCCAGATCTCCAGATGAAGAGCCCAGTGAACACGGGTGGTGGGCAGGTCTTTCAGGGATCCCTGTAGCTCCTCCAGCCGGAAATCGGCTTGGCAGTTAACCCGGTAAGGCATTCCCTCATCGCCGGGCAACTCAATCGAGGTCAGACAAAACCGGTAATCTTTATCCGGCCAGATCTTGACCCCAAAACTGGGCTCCAGCTCAAACCCCAGCCCGCCCATGCGGAAAAACTGCAACCTGTAAGTCTCGGCAGACAAAGCTTCCACCTGCAATGGCCTGAAGCACCGCTGGATCCACTGGGCATGGCCTCTCAGGTAACGGGCCAAGGTCTCCCGATCGGTTTCCAGATCCACTTGGCCACAGCGCGCGGCTCGTAAATCCAGGTGGGCTTTGTCCAGGGAGGGATCCCAAGAGGACGGAGAGGGATCTGCGGGAGCACCGCCTTCGGGGGACATGGCCCTTTCACTTGGCGGAACGGCGGGCTTGGAGCTGGCGATAGACATCCCTAACATCTACCTGATAGTGAGCAAGGGCCACGAGGCAGTGGTACCAGAGGTCGGCCATCTCACGGGCCAAAGCCACGCGGTCTTGATCCTTAGCCGCCATCACCACCTCAGCCGTCTCCTCGCCAAGTTTCTTCAAAATGGCATTTTCCCCCTTGGCTAGCAAGCTGCTGGTGTAGGAATCGGGACGGGGATCCGCCTGGCGGGCCTTGACCACGGCAAACACCTGCGACAGGGTATCGGCTGCCGGGATGGGATCCCTTTGCAAAGGGCGAAAGAAACAGCTCCGCGCTCCTGTGTGGCACGCTGCATCCCCCACCTGCTCCACCAGGATGACCAGGGCGTCGCCGTCGCAGTCGTAGCGGATTTGTTTGACCCACTGCACATGGCCAGAAGTTTCCCCCTTAGGCCACAACGCCTGCCGCGAGCGGCTCCAAAACCAGGTGCGGCCTGTTTCCAGGGTTTTTTGCAGCGACTCCCGGTTCATCCAGGCCACCATCAGCACCGTCCCATCCAGGTAGTCCTGCACAATGGCCGGGATCAGGCCCTGTTCGTTGTAGCTGAGGCTGCCTAACCAAGCCATCTCCTCCGGTGAAAGGGCTCTGGGGGACTGCCAAGAGAGGCCCGAGATCACAGCAGCAGCCATAAGGGTTTGGCAGAAAACCAATCGAGATTATTAGCAGGATAGCAGAGCAAGCTCTCCCAGGAGTACCTCCAAGAGCGCCCTCCAGGCCAAAGCCAGTTTCGAGAAGCCATTGAGAAGTCCTGCTGCCCAGGCCAGCAAAGCTTAACTTGGTTTTAACTTCAGTATCAGGCCAATCTGCTAAGTTTGTTACCGGTTTTCCCGCCGTGAGGTAGCTTATGCGCATCCAAGTCGAGAACCTTTGGGTTGCCTTCAAAAACAAGGTTGCCCTAAGGGAGGTTTACCTTGACCTATTTGGCGATGGAGCGCAGGTTGTGGCCTTGATCGGACCTTCGGGAGCAGGAAAGTCGACCTTTCTTAGGCTTTTGAAAGGGATGGTCAAGCTCAGCGGCGGAAAAGTTTGGGTTGATTCTCTTCCTCTCCATGAAGGCCAAAGGGATGCCCTGCAACAGCTGCGCAGGCGCACGGCCATGGTCTACCAGACCTTTCAACTCATCGGGCGCCTGACGGTTCTGGAAAACGTTCTTGTTGGGCGTCTGCCTCACATGAGTCCCATTCGGGGTCTTTTCAAGCACTTTTCTGTTCAGGATTTGGCCAAGGCGGAAAAGCTGCTGGAAGAGGTAGGGTTGCTAGAGCATGCCTGGCAAAGGGCCGACGCTCTCTCAGGGGGGCAGCAGCAGCGAGTGGGTATTGCTCGCGCCTTGATCCAGGAGCCAGCCCTGATTCTGGCCGACGAGCCCATTTCGGCTTTGGATCCTAAAAATGCAAAGGTAATTATGGAGCTGCTGCTGGGAGCGGTGCGCCGCCAGGGGATTCCGTTGCTGGTTACCCTGCACCACCTAGAAATGGTGCGCCATTACGCCGATCGAGTCGTTGCTTTCAAGGAGGGCCGGGTTTTCTTCAATGGGCCGCTTTCCGATTTTACCTCTGAAAAGGAAAAGGAGCTCTACTTTGGGGAGAAGGAAACCCACGAGGCAAGCGAATGGTTTTCCTCAACCTTGATGGTCTAACAAGATCCACCTTCAACCGCAAGTTAACTGCAAAGGAGAAAACCTTATGCGGAGAAGAAAAATTCTGTTCCTTGCTGCCTTCCTCATGGGAATTTCCAGCTGGGTTCCAGGGCTGGCTCAGAAGCAAAACTGGCCCAAGGAGCTGGTGATTGCTGAAGTACCGGTGGAGAGTGCTGCCGATTACGAAGCTCGCTATGCTCCCTTTTTGGATTATCTCAAACAAAAACTGGGGATCCCCGTCCGCCTGTTTGTGGCCGGTGACTACACGGCGGTGATGGTCTCCCAGGCACAAGGCCAAACTCACGTAGCTTTCTACGGCCCTGGCTCCTACGTAGATGCCATTGAAAAGGCCAACGCTCCCATTGAAGCGTTCGTGAAAGAGGACTCGCTGCGCTCGGGTACCGTTTATCACTCCTTGATACTTTCCAAGAAAGGCAGTGGCATCAAAACTCTAGAAGACGCCAAGGGCAAAGATTTTGCTTTCGTCGACCCAGAGAGCACCTCTGGCTTCAAGGTGCCCATGGCCTACTTCTGTCTTGAGGCCAAAATCAAGCCCAAGGAGTATTTCAAGCGGGTGGCTTTTGCTGGCACCCACGAGTCGGTCATCTTGGGGATAGCTCAGGGAACCATTCCCGTTGGTGTAACCTGGGATACCGGGATCAGCATTGCCACCAACAAGGGGCAGATCAAAGGCATAGAGGACTTTGAGATCATCTGGAGATCGGATCCCATTCCTTCCTCTCCCTGGGCCTACCGTAAAGATCTGCCAGAGGATCTCAAGGAGGCCTTGCGCACGGCCTATCTGGAGTACGAAAACACGCCGGAGGGTCAGAAATGGCTGGAGGCTCGTGGGCTGAAGGGCTTTGAGCCGGCTAGCGACGCAGATTACGATCCCTTCCGCAAGGTCAACGATGCTCTTAAGAAACCTGAGTGCCAACTCTAGGAGACTTCCCCCCCTGCCAGCAGAGCTTAAGCGCAGGGAGCTGAGCACGGTTGTGCTGTATGGGGGGGTTTTTCTCGCTCTCTTGCTGACGGCGGAGCCTGCCGGGATCTCGCCAGGAAACTTGTTAGCTGGCTTGGGGAGGAGTGCGGCCTTCTTGGCTCGCTTCTTTCCTCCCAGCTTTTACTTCTTGCCCAACTTCCTTTACTCCCTGTTGCAAACCCTGATGATGGCCCTCTGGGGCACCTTCCTGGCCACTTTTCTCACGGTTCCCTTGGCCTTCCTGGGATCCAGAAATGTCATGCGTTCCCCTGCGGTTTACCTGCTTGTGCGCGGGCTCATGGATGTCCTCAGGGGGCTTAACGAACTGGTCTTGGCATTGGTTTTTGTGGCCGCGATTGGCCTAGGGCCGTTGCCAGGGATCCTAGCTTTGACCCTGCACACGGCGGGTGTGGCAGGCAAGCTCCTCTCAGAGGCCATCGAGACAGTAGATATGAAGCAGGTGGAGGCGGTAGAGGCTACAGGTTCCCACCCTCTCCTGGTTATTGCCTATGGCTTCTGGCCACAAGTGGCTCCTGCCTTTTACTCCAGCACTCTCTACCTTTTTGAGGTTAACGTGCGCTCGGCAACGGTCTTGGGCTTGGTGGGGGCAGGGGGCATTGGGTTTGATTTGATGCAGACCATACGAGCCTTTCGCTTTCAAGATGCGGCCACGGTCGTTCTCCTGATTCTGCTGGCTGTATTTACAATTGACAAAGTTTCGGCGCGGATCCGCCAGACCCTGATTTAGGAGGCTGGGATGCAGCCCCTAGAGATGCTAGAGCTGTTGCAGGAGGCCCCCGAGAAGGAGGTGCTGGCTTTGGCGCGGGAGGTCAGGCCTGCTCTGGGATCCAGCCAAAAGCTCAGGGAAGGGGCAGGGCTGCTGGCGCTCCCCTTTGAGGACTCCCGCACGGGGACGCCCTTCTACGTGGGAGAAGTGCTGGTCTACGAGGTCTGGCTGCGCTTTCCAAAAAAGGGAGTAGAAGGATACGGGATGGTGCTGGGGGAAAAGCCGCGTCTGGCGCGCGCCCTGGCCTACCTAGACGCCGCTCTGCAGGCGGGAATTGCTGTGGAGAAGATCCAGGCTTTGGCGCTAGCGGCTCAGAAGGATCTTCAAGAAGAAGACGAGCGCCTCTGGCGCAAGGTAGCTGCAACTCGCCTGGAGGTGGAGACTCTGTGAGCCTGGGGATGTCCAAAGCCTACGGCCCCACACCGGGACTGGCAGAAAAGCAAAGCCAGCAGGTCTTCCGGGCGTTGGTTAGGGCGTTGAGCTACCCTGGCCGTCTGGAGAGCTTTCCCGCTCGCTCCCTTCGCCAAGCCTTTCGCCTCATTGGGCTGACGCTGGTGGACGGCAATGTAGGGGTTTGGGCGCCAAGCTGGCTGCTGTCGGATTTGCGTGGGCAGGATCCCCGGCCTGTGGCTTTGGAGGCTGCTGACTTTGTCTTTGCCGAGCAGCTGGAGAGTTTGCCCGCTGGCCCAGACAGCCTTTTGGCTCTCAAAAGAGGCACCCACCTTGAGCCTGAAGCGGGAGCGACCCTTATCCTGGGGGCCCCCTTGGGCCGGGGATCCCCTGTGTTGCTCAGAGGGCCCGGCATAGCTGGGGAGATCCAGTTGGCTGTAGGCTTGCCCTCTCTGTTTTGGCAGCTGCGCTCCCAGATCCTGGCCTACCCGCTGGGAGTAGACATCCTGTTAACTGACGGCCCCCAAGTGGTAGGCTTACCCCGAAGCGTGGAGGTGGGTGGATGGGCTATGTCGTAGCGCGGGGCAGCCAAGAGGCCATTCTCAATGCCGAGGCCCTTTTTCGCGAGCTGTTGTCAGCGGCAGAAGCCAAAAGCAGGCGAGGCCGGACAAAGCAGCTGGCTGGGCTGCCCTATCTCCTGGATCATGTGATGGCAGAGGCGGGGCTGTGGGCTCCGGAGCTGGCGGCCACTGCCCTTGTGCAGACAGGGGGGGACCTCTACGAGGCCCTGCTGCTTCTGAGAGCACACCGGACTACTCTCCCTCGCCTAGGGAAAGCCCAGCTGCAGAAAAAGGAAGATCTCCTGCTGGTGCGTCGGCTTTCCTCGGCTTTCAAGAGCATTCCCGGCGGCCAGGTCTTGGGGCCCACCCTAGACTACAGCCTGCGTCTTTTGGGCTTTTCTGAAAGCCCCCCGCTAGAGCCGGCGGCCGTGGCTGCTGCCCAGCACTATCCTTCTGTGCGCAGCTGGCTGAGGGAGCAAGGTCTGCTGGAAGAAGATCCCACGGCAGAGCAGCAAGCCAGTAGCCCTGCTCCAGGGGAAGAGATTCCCGACTTGACGCGGCAGCCACTGCTGTTTCCAGCGCCGCGGGCCCACCGCCTGCAAGCTTTGGCCAGGGGAGATACGGGGGGACTTCTGGCTCTGGCCTACAGCGCCATGCGCGCCTACAACGTCCACACCCACCCAACGGTTGCCGAGTTGGGCGTGGGCTATCTCGAGGTACGCGCCTTTCATCCTGTGCGGGGGGGAAGCTTTCGCCTGGGGCGGATCCGCCTGGTCTTTACTGAGGTGGTGGGACACGGAGAAAAAGGATACCGCTTGGGCTTTGCCGCTAGCCTGGGTTGGAACGAGGGGCGGGCCATCGCTGGCGCCATGCTGGATTTGGAAATGGATCGCCCCAGCCATCCGGCTCGCAGCGAGGAGTTTGTCCTGGTGCATACGGATCCCGTGGAGGCCTCCGGCTTTGCCCTCCACTACAAGCTACCCCACTACGTAACCTTTCTCAGCAACTGGATGAGCCACTTCCAAAAGGAGGCCTCCCTTGAAACCCAAGCATAGCTATGCCTACCTGGATCCGGAGGCCAAGCGAGAAATTCGGCGCAAGGTTCTCAAGGCCCTGGCCATACCGGGCCATCAAGTTCCCTTTGCTAGCCGGGAAATGCCGCTGGCTCGCGGCTGGGGCACAGGGGGATTGCAGCTTACGCTCAGCCTGGTGGGGCCGCAGGACGTGGTGAAGGTCATTGACCAGGGGGCCGATGACTCTGTCAATGCCGCCAACTTGCGCCGCTTCATTGCCCAGGTCAGCGGCGCTCGAACAACCACCGACACGCTGGAGGCCACCCTCATCCAAAGCCGCCACCGCATCCCCGAGGAGCGGCTCCAAGAAGGTCAAATCCTAATCCTGCAAGTTCCCATCCCTGAGCCTCTGCGCTATGTGGAGCCCTCTGACGCCAGGGCGCGGGAGCTACATGCCCTGGGCGACTATAGCCTGCTGTGGGTGGATCTTTTTGAGGAGCACCTACGCCACGGCCGGAGCCGCAAGGGAGCGGCCTACCCAGTTCTGGTCCATGGGCGCTATGGGATGGATCCCAGCCCTATGCCCCGCTGGGATCTGCCCAAGCTGCATCTGGCAGCCCATATCACCCTCTTTGGGGCCGGGCGGGAGAAGCGGCTCTATGCCGTCCCTCCCTACACCCGGGTGGAGCCCTTGGCCTTTGTGGATCGGCCCTTCCAGCCGGAGCCCATTTTGGGATCCTGCCGTCGCAGCGGTTGCCGCCACGTCTTCCTCAACGCCATTCCCCAAGAAGATGGCAGCTTGGCCTATGAAATCTCCGACCAGGGCTATATGGAAAAGCTGCTGGCCGGGAAAACGAGCGGTCCTCTATTTGTGGAGAAAGAGCATGGCTGAGGAGACCCCCCTTCTGGAGCTGGTCAAGGTTTGCAAAGCCTACGGGGATCGCTGGGCGCTTAAGAACGTCAGCCTCAAGCTCTATCCCCAAGAGGTGCTGGGGGTGGTGGGAGCTTCCGGCAGTGGCAAGACTACTCTTCTGAAGATCCTTTACCTTCAGGAGACAGCCCAGGGGGAGTATCGGCTAAACGTGCCGGGTTGGGAGGGACGTAACCTGCTGTTGCTCTCTCGCTACGAGCAGCCTGCGGCGCGGCACTACCTGGCCATGGTCTATCAGGATGCCGCCCAGGCCCTGCGCATGGGCTTTGCGGCCCTGACTAATGTTGCGGAGCCCCTTGTCCTTAGAGGAGAACGGCGGTTTGGAGTGCTGGAAGCGGAGGCGCAGGAGGCTTTGGAGCGAGCCGATTTTCCTTTAGAGCGAGCCGGGGATCCCCCAGCTTCTCTTTCGGGAGGAGAGCGCCAGCGGGTACAGATTGCCAAAGCTTTAGTCCAAAAGCCTCTGGCTGTTCTTTTGGACGAGCCCACCACCGGTTTGGATTTGCTGGTGCAGGCCACCTTTCTGGATACTCTGCGCCGCCTCAAGCGGCAGTTGGGGATGAGCCTCATCCTGGTAAGCCACGATCTCTCGGTCGTGAGGGCTGTGGCGGATCGAATTGTGGTGTTGTACCAGGGGGAGGTAGTGGAGGAGGGATTGGCCGACCAAGTGCTGGAGGATCCTCGCCACCCCTTTACCCAGGATCTGGTTGCCGCAAGACTTTAGGAAGGGCAAGGTGTTGCAGGTCGTTAACTTAGAAAAGCGGTTCTTTCTTCACCGACTGGGGCGAGAGGTTCTGGCCTTCCAGCAGGTGAGCTTTTCCCTGCAAGCCGGAGAGTTTTTGCTGCTGGAGGGCCCCAACGGCTCTGGCAAGTCTTCTCTACTGCGAACCCTCTACCGCAGCTATTGGCCTACGGCAGGACAAGCCCTCCTGCAGACCCCTCTGGGAACGGTGGATCTGGCCCGCTTAGGGGATCGCGAGGTGTTAGCAATCCGCCGCGAGCGCATCGGCTACGTCAGCCAGTTTCTGGATCCCAGGCCCCGCACCACGGCCTTGGAGCTGGTTGCGGAGCCCTTGCTGTGGCAGGGAGTAGCGGAAAACCAAGCGCGACATCGAGCAGCAGAGCTGCTCCTGGAGCTGGGTCTGAAGCCAGAGTTGCTGGAGACTTTTCCAACCAGCTTCTCGGGGGGCGAGAAACAGAAAGTCAACTTGGCTCGCTCTCTCATCCACCCCTATCCGCTGCTGCTTCTGGACGAGCCCACCGCCAGCTTGGATACTGCAGCCAAGTTGGCCTTGCGAGAACGCCTACGAGCCTTGAAGCAGCAGGGAACAGCTATCATTGGCGTTTTTCACTCCTTAGACGATGTGTCGGGTTTGGTTGACAAAACCTATTCCCTGGAGGTGAGGGCAAATGTGGCTAGCAGGGCCTAAGCTAGTTCTCCCCGATGGTGTCCTCCCGGTGGGATCCCTGCGGCTGGAGGAGGAGCGGATTGCCGAGATTCGGCAGGGGCAAGTGGGGGAAGGGATCCCTTTGCGAGGACTTACCCTGGTGCCCGGCGTAGTCGACCTCCATACCGATAGCCTGGAGCCCGAGCTGGAGCCGCGCCCAGGGGTACAGCTGGCGGTGGACATGGCCTTGGGGATTTGGGAAAACCGAGCTTTGGCGGCGGGGATTACCACTGCCTTTGTAACTCTGTCCTTTTGGGAAGGCCTGCCTGGCTGGCGCAGCCCAGAAACGGCCTTGGCTATGGCAGAGCAGTTGGTGGCGCTGCGTTCCCAGCTGGCTCTGGACTTGAGGATCCACGCTCGCTATGAACTCTCGCGCCCCTTGGGAGCAGCAGCTGTTCGCCAAGCTCTCAGCCAAGGCTGGGTGGATCTCCTTTCCTTCATGGACCACACCCCCGGCCAAGGCCAATTCCGGACGCCGGAGGACTACATCCGCTACATGGCTCGCCATCTGGCCCGGCCTTCCGAGGAGGTTGCCGCTAGTTTGGCGGCCAAGGCGGGGGAGGAGACCTTGCAGAGCTTTGCCCAATTGGCTCAGCAAGCGCAAGCTTTGGGGGTACCTTTGGCTTCCCACGACGACGACTGCCCCGCCAAGGTTCAGTTAATGGCCAAGATGGGCCTGAAAATTAGCGAGTTTCCGGTTACCCTAGCAGCAGCTTTGGAAGCGCGGAAACTGGGCCTGCTGGTGGTCATGGGGGCTCCCAATGCCCTGAGGGGATCCTCCCATGTCGGCAATCTCTCCGCTTCGGAGGCTCTACAAGTAGGAGCCCTAGGCGCCTTGGCCACTGACTACTCCCCCGCTTCAGCCTTGAGGGCTGCCTTTGCCTTGGCGGAGAAGCAGCTGCTGGATCTGCCCCAAGCCATAGCTTTGGTCACTCACAACCCTGCCCAGGCGGTTGGTCTGCAGGATCGGGGAGCCCTTCGCCCAGGCCTAAGAGCCGATCTAGTGGTGCTGCGGGAGAAACCCTTCCAGGTTATGGGTGTATTCGTTGCCGGCAGGCCCGTCTTTCTCAGAGATAGCCTCTGTTGGAGGGGGGTCTTCTAGGCTTCCCGCCAAGGCCTAGGTTGGAAGGCGAAGACAAGACTTAGTCCTGCCCGAAGGCAACCCTGGGCAGCAGTTTCCGGGTTGGCTTGCGCTCCAGGGACAGGGCAGGCCGTTCCAAGCGCGTATCCACCAGTACCGAGGGAGAGGCCAAGTTAACGCGCTCCAGCAGACGCCGCAGCAGTTGAGCATCGATGATGTCCACCCCTTGGCGGGCTGTCGCCGTTCCGGCCACCAGGGGGGTAGGGGTGGCTGGAAGGGGGGATCCCATCTCACTGCGCTCAGGTGCAGCCAGCACCAATTCCGCCATTGCCTGGGCCAGCTCTTGACCATACACCCCATCAGGGCCCGAAGGGAGTAGATCCAGCCGTCCCTGCTGAGTGGCCAGGTGGCTCAACCCCAGTTGCACCGCCACCACCGCCGCCCCCCGATCCCCCCGCCTCAAAGTGCGTTGGCTGGCCAAGACGCTCTCTAGCTGGGCTTTGGCTGCATCTTGGTCGCTAGCTGGCAAAAGTTGCACTAGCCCTTCCAGCTGATCTCCCTCAGAGCCAG
Organism: Thermostichus sp. OS-CIW-29; assembly: GCF_054058195.1. Taxonomy (NCBI): domain Bacteria; kingdom Bacillati; phylum Cyanobacteriota; class Cyanophyceae; order Thermostichales; family Thermostichaceae; genus Thermostichus; species Thermostichus sp. OS-CIW-29. Next base: position 56,039 of record NZ_JBSSAB010000007.1, on the reverse strand, counting down.
CCTTGGCCTCGGGATGGGGATCCTCCCGCCAAAGGCGAGTCAGGTCGTAGAGCAAGATGGCATGGGGCACAGGACGGCTGGGCTGGTTGGGACCGGCATGGCCGGTGGCGAGGATCTCCCCTTGGTAGACCAGGGAGGTGCTAAAGCCAGAGTCCAGCAGCACGGCTTCCCGGATCCCGGTTTTGGGCAGCAGACTGGCCAGGATGGCGGCGTTGACGTGGGTTTTGGTAACTCCGATCACCACCCGCTCCTGGTCATCTACCCCAAAGAAAGCTCTGGGGCGAAACTCAGCAGCGCTGGCAAGGCGGAACGAGTTGATCTCCGCCGGAGAGAGGGCATGGCCATCCTTAACCAGCCACAGACCGGCCACAAACAGATCCGTGACATCCGGCATCAACTGGCGGATGTTCTCCAAGTGGGTCATGGTGTCGGGATCAAAGGGCACAAAGCGGAGGCGATCCCTGCCCAGCAGCACCAGCGGCCGGCCGCGGATTGCCTGGTCATCTTCGGGACGACCGGGGATGAAGGTCTTGTGGTTGGCAGCCATCGCCGGCCCCACCATGACATTGCTGGCAGAGTTGATCCAAGGGATGGAGAAAAAGCTGCCATTGATGCCGGCATCGGCCTGGTAGCGCTGGGCCAGGGTGCTGACCTCGTAGCGCCGCTCCGCATGCACCGTAGCCGCCCGCCCGCCGCGAAGGGTGAGAACACGCACCTGGTTGATCACTTCGTCGGTCAAGGCCAACGGTTGGGTCACATCCAGCCGGTAGTCGGGGCTGCGGTTGAGGCTAAAGGTGCGGGCGCCAATGATGGCCTCGGTGATGCGAAACTGGTTAAAGCGTCGCACCTCCAGCAAGTTGGGCGATTGTCCTGTAAAACCGGGATCCATCGTAAAAGACATCCGGTAACCGGCATCGGCCAGGTATTGCTTCACCCGCTCGTCCCGGTTGCCTTCGGGATAGGCAAAGTAGTGGATGGGGTGGCCCAGCTCCTGCTCCAACTTGGCCTTGCAGTCAAACACCTCTCGCCGCAGACGGGCATCGTCTAGCACCCGCAGGTCAGGAGGATGGTTGACGGTATGGGCGGCAAAGTCGATCAGCCCGCTGGCATCCATCTCCCGCATCTGATCCCAGGTGAAGTGATCCTTGCTGGTGGGCACGCCGACAAAGCCGGTTTGCACAAAGTAGGTGGCGGGGTAGTTGTACTCCTTCAAAAGGGGGTAGGCGTTCTCGTACAGGCCCAGGTAGGCGTCGTCAAAAGTGAGCAAAATGGCTTTTTCGGGCAAGGGATCCCCGTCCCGCAGGTGTTTGTACAGTTGGTCGATGTGGATGGGGGTCAACCCCGCCTGCTTAATGGCCTCAAAGTGTTGCCGCAGCTCCGCCGCCGTAGTGTCGAACCAGACCTGCTTGCGGCCAGCCACCACATCGTGATACATGATGGCGGGCACATAAGAAAGGCTGGCCAAGGGATCCAAAGCAAAGGGATCCCGTTCCAGTTGGGTCTCTAAGGAGATGGGCAAGCGCTGTTGAGCCGCTTTAGCGTGGGCGCGGGGGGCAGCGATCTCCGCTAGAGGTGGCGAGAGCCCCGGCAGGCGGCTGACCCAGTCGGGATGAGCAGTTGCCCAGGCCACCAGGGCCCCAGCCCCAAATCCCAGCAGGATCACCAGCAAGCTTAAGAAGGGGAGTAACCTCGGTCGAGACTTGGCCAGCGGACGTCGAGAGGAAGAGGAAAAGCTTTGTCGTGGAGTGGGCGAGGGGTACGGCTGGGATCCCCTTGCTGACCCAAAGCCTGCATGGCCTTGGGGCATCGACCCTCCCAAGCGCGTCGGCTGTCGTCGAGATGTCATGGCCTCACTCCCCACTCCCAATTGCAAAAGCTCAGCCCTCGCCGGAACGCCTTTTCCTACCCAAAGCCCACCCCCAGGACAGCAGGAAAAGGCAGCCTTCCAGGCAACGGCAAAACCAACGCCAGCCTACCACCCCATCCTCAGGTTGGGGATAGGGGAGAAATCGCCGCATGCTTTCTACAGGGATCCCTCGTTGAAATTGTTTGAACCAGAACGGCCTGGACGGGTGGCGTAAACTACCCGACCCTGACTACTTCGCAGTACAGGGCGGGCTTTCGGTAGCCCTGCAGTTGGCAAGCCAACCACGAACCTCTAGGCTGGTTTACAGCAGCCCCCAAAAGCGCAATCACATTCGCACCATTCAAATCCGCATCCCCTTCCCATCCACAGTGTCCACACTTGAACGACTTACCACTGCGATAGGATTGCGCAGGGTCGGGATGGATGTGCAAACACCGGTGGCAGGTCTGCGACGTGTAGGCAGGCGGCACCAGAATCAAAGCAACCCCCGCACGCAGAGCCTTGTACTCCAAAAATTGACGGAGTTGATAAAACGCCCAGTTGTTGGCCCGTCTACGCTCTGTCTTGCTCCGTGGCTGTTGATTGACCCTTTCCCGGATCCCTGTCAGGTCTTCCAGAGCGATAGCACTGTTGGTAGCTTTTGCCCTGGAGACAATAGCTTTGGAGATGCGATGATTGACCCACGCCTGAAAGCGCCTCTCCTTGCCAGACAGCCGTTGCAACAGTTCTCTGCATCTGCGCCGCGAACTGCGGGTGCCCTTACTGGCTTTGCGTTGGAGTGCCGCCCTCAGCTTGGAGTAGTGGTCTCGGATTCGGTTCAACTGCTGTCCATTCCAGTTATCACCCTCTGACGTATGGGCAATATCCGTCCTTCCCAAGTCCACCCCCAGCACTCTACCCGTGCGTTGCGGTGGGGATGGCTCCGCTTCCACACAGATTTGAATGGAGTAGGAGCCGTCTTTACGCTTGACCAGGGTGGCAGATTTGGGATTGGAGCCCGCCAGCCGTTCTCTCTGGTAGCGGCCAATCGCCAGCTCAAAGCGCTCCCGACCCTCCACCGTGGTCAGCGACACCGACCAGTCTTTCTCGCGGAACGAAAAGATACGAGCGTCGTAGGTAGCGAAGCCACCCTTGAACGCTTTGACGGGGCGGTTTTTCTGTTGGGCAACTTTACGGGCACCGGCCAGCCGTCTGCAGACCTGCTGAGCCAAGTTACTGGACAAGCCGAACCGGGCACGGATTTCGCGGTAACACAGAGATTGAAGTTTAACGGCGTTGGTGACTTTCTCGGGCGTGTTTTGGTTGACCCAGTTCAACGCCTGCACAAAGGCATCCAAGGTCGCGTCCAACTTTGCGGCCTGCGACTGGGACACCTTGAGCTTACAGGAGACGGTCAGGACTTGGGTCATGGTTCTATCGTAACTTCCGCATTCCTCCCGACACTGACCCTACGGGTACAGTGCGGGGCTCCTGCGATTTCTAGCTGAAAGAACCCAGAACCTCCCAGGAAGCCGCCCGCTACTCAAGGGTGCTTAGCAGATTGGACTCGGCAATGCTGACGATCTTGCCTCCCATTTGGGTGATCCGTTTCACTTCTTGGGAAAGGCGGCTGAAGGGCACTTTGTACTCGACAACACTTCTGCGCACACCTCCTCCCACGAGGCCGGATACCTTGATGGCGAAGATTTTATCGCTATTCGGCAGCCCTCCTTCTGAGCTGCTGGCCTGAGCAACCTCTGGTTCTGGGGCCGATGCCACCTGAGGCGCCGTGGCGACGCTCTCCCGCTCCAGGAGTAGCCGCCAGCTGCGGGGATAGGCAGGCGCCAAACGATAGACCACCTTATAGGAGCCGGCTATGTGGTCATCCTCGGCCTCCACCTTCACCACAGTTCCCGCTGGAATGTCCAGCTTGGCCCCCTTAGACATGACTTTAATTCCCGGCCAATTGGTGGGCACATCCGTCAGCAGCTCGACCTCAAAGGCTTGATCCCCCAACAACAACTTGGCCATCTCAACAACTCCGTTTTGCTCAGCACTCAGTGGCGAGAGAGCCGCTCACAGCCACAGCTTTACCGTCAGACATTCTACCGCTGCCAGGTGCCCACCAGAAGCTTCCCGCTGGCATGGGTCAGCTGACGTCCTCCCTTCAACGAATTGAGGGAGATCACTGATGTCCTCCCATTCTAGAATTGGGGTGTTGTAGATTTGTTAAGCAGCTGTAGATTTATTGCGGAGGTAGAGGGAGCGCCATGAACCTGTTGAGCTTGGCCTTGCCGGATCTGTCGGCAGCTTCGGATGGGTTAGCCGCCACCTTGCAGCCCGTAGCCCAGTTTTTTGCCGGCCTTAACTTGCCCCAACCCATTGTGCAATGGGGTCACCCCTTGATGATGGGGATCGTGGTGGTGGTGATGGGCAGCTTTGTCGGCCTGACTGGGTGGCGAGGACGGGCCTTGCGTCTGGCAGCCGCCTCCACAGCGCCAGAGGGATCCCTGCCGGAAGCGGCCCAGAAGCCTCTGCTTGACCACCGCAAATTGGCCCCCTGGATGGCCACCTTCATTGCCTTGGGCTACACTGGCGGCCTTCTTTCTCTGGTGATGCAAGGGAAGCCCCTGTTGAGCAGCCCCCATTTTTGGACGGGATCCCTGGTGTTGCTGTTGTTGGCGGTGAATGGAGCTTTGTCCCTCAGCGGCTTTGGGGGCAACCGCGCTGCTTTGCGCACCACCCATGCCTATGTGGGCAGCCTCATTCTATGTGTACTGTTTGCCCATGCCCTGCTTGGGCTCAAGCTGGGTTTGTCGTTGTGAGTGGCAGTAGGCTTCCCTCTGCCTGGGCAGGAACTAGCGATAAGGCTGCAGGGATTGCAGCAGGTGGAGCACGGTGAAAATGCCGATACCCAGCAGGACGACGGATCCCACCAGGTAGCTGCTGGCATTGGAGCGCTGCTCTTCCAAGAGGGCTTCAGGGGATTTGGGGGCAATCATAAACCTTTCCCCAGAAAGGGGTTTTCGGATCACGGGATCCCCTGCCTCAAAACGCACCTGCCCCATGGTAAACGCCATCGCATCCACCGGAATCACCCATTCCTTATAGATAAAAGCTCGGGTGGAGCGATTTTCTGTTCTCACTCCGGAAAGGTAGCGCTTGAGATTGAAGTTGAACCGGCTGGGCCCTTTTCCTGGAAAAATATGCTCATCCACAACCGACATAGCCTCTATCTCCGCACCTGTGGGATCCACCCTCACCCTTCCAGTTTCGTCTTCGATGAAAAAAGGGATCTGGCGAACCACCGAGTGAAGGGTTTCGTCTCTCGTTCTCGTCTCTCTTTCAAGGAGATATTCCCGACCTGTGCTCGGATCGTAATACACGTTGGCGTAGTGTTTTTGGGGAGAGCTTACTTCGGAAAACGGCGATTTTTGAGGATAGCCTGGAGAGCCAAGCTGCTGGGGGTAGCCAGGGTTGGGCTTTTGTGGAAAAGAATTAGAGTAGTCGGGATCAACCCTTTTCTGAAAAGAACCGGAGTCAGAGTAGCCCAAGCCGGGCTTTTTCCCGACCATCTCCCCCGGATAGGATTTTGCTCGGGATCCCAAGCGTAGAGCGTTCTGATATTCGCCTTCGCTGATCCGTTCGCTATACGCTACATCGCCTCGGCTATTCAAATACCTTCGATAGCATTCGATCTCGTCATACTCCCAAGAGATCTCAGACTTGTAGTAGACGCAAGGCTGTCGCGAAAGTTCCGATACCAAAGGCCGATCGCACACAACCCTGCCGTAAACTTGAGCCAAGTTTGCTCCTTTTGCCTGGGGGTTGGTCTGACCGAGATGGCGAAGCTCGGCTATCTTGAGCAACCGAGTTGCAGAGAGCTGTTGAACCAACCTTTGGGAGCGCAAATACTCAACAAACGAAAACAGAGAGGCAGGAAGACAAAGCAGACCAAGCAGCATCAGCCAGTTCATAAAGGCCTTCCTTTCCGGGGGTGGGAGTGAAGTTGGCCTCATGCTAGCAGTTACCTGTGAAACAGGATTTAAGAGAAGTTTAAGGCAATCCCGAATGCGGGCAGTTCCAAACTTTACCAAGAAGCTAGGCCTGAAGCCCCGCCCTTCCAGGACGGCTTTTGCCCTGTTAGACCTGCGATAAGATACACCCACGCTGGTCAGAGAAGCCAAACTCCTCAACGCCACTCCAGCGCAGTACCAAGCCTTGGATGACAGAGTACACCGGCCAGGTGGTGGGGCTGGATGTGGGCGACAGCAGTGGGCAAGCTGTGCCGTGTCTCCAGTTTTTGCGTCGTGCCGAAAGGAGATTGAAGCAACAGCAAAGAAGACTGAGCAGAAAGTTAGGCCCACGGCCCGCTGGCGTGAATAGGAAGGGGGTAAAACCTCAATACAGCAACTACCACAAGTAGAGGAAGCGGCTTGGCGAGGTACACTTCAACCAAATCAAAGTCTGGCGCCAGCGTAGAGACCGGGTTATTGAGCTAGCCCAGTGTGTGGGAATGTCTCACGACATTGTGGTTTATGAGGACTTGCAGGTGCAGAACTTGGTGAGAAATCACCACTTGGCCAAGTCTTTCACGCTAGCGGCGCGGAGCGCTTGGGGGAACGACTGGGGAGATAGGCACCGCCGTCGTGGAGGGGAAACCTGATACAGCTAAGTGCTGTCGCAGAACCAGGAACCAGAATCCTTGCTCTTTGGGGCGGGGGGCATGTCAATCGCGCAACACGTAGCCTACCCCGCGCACCGTCTGGATAAGGCGCTTCTCCCCTGGGCCTTCGATCTTGAGGCGCAAGTAGCGAATATAGACCTCGATGATATTGGAGTCGCCCGTGAAGTCGCAGCCCCACACATGCTCTAAGATCTGTTGGCGGGTGAGCACCTGACGGGGGTGTTCCATCAAGTAGCGCAACAGGTCGTATTCTTTGGCCGTCAGCTCCACCTGTCGCTCTCCCCGGGTTACCTCCCGCGTTACGGGATCCAGAATCAGATCCATGAACACCAACTGGCCGTCGCGGGATCGCCTTGGCTGCCGCAAATAGATCCGTATCCGAGACAGCAGCTCCTGAATGCTGAAGGGTTTGACCACGTAATCATCCGCCCCGGCATCCAACCCCGCTGCTCGATCCGACACCTCATCTCTGGCGGTCATCAACACCACCGGCACGCGGTTGCCCGTTGAGCGCAGTCGCCGACAAATTTCCAAACCTGAGATGCCGGGCAACATCCAGTCCAACAGCACCAAGTCGGGGTTTTGGTCGCAGGCTGCCCTCAACCCGGCCATGCCATCGCTGGCTACGCTGACTCGATATCCCTCACAGGTCAGCTCCGTTTCCACAAAACGAGCCAGCTTAGCTTCATCTTCGATCACCAGAATGTGGGCAGAAGAGGGTTCAGGCTCTGGCATACGCTCTCTTGCTGAATCCAAGGAAGACGCCGAAAAACTTGCTCATTGCCCCCAAGCATATCTCAACCGTATGGATTGGCAGTCGAGATGACTGAATCCGTCCCAGCCTGCAACAGCCTTGTGGAATTGCCTGGGGTTGATATCAGCAAGTGCTTTGAGTTATTCAAAAGGCATTCATGTACCTTATCACCATGAGTATCCTCAGCCATGACCCTCTCTCCTGTTCGGCTCACCCCGCCCCTACCTCCCATTCGATGGGAAAAACTGCCGGAAGACTTTCCCTTGCCGGATGAGCCTGTGGAAAGCACCTTACAGCCCCTTTTGGCTGCTGCTCTGCGTGAGGCATTGGAACTCGCTCAGATGATCCCTGCCCAGGCTTTGATCGCCTCCAACTTTGGCCTTTGCAGCACTGTCGGGGACAAGGTGGTGGTGAAAGCCCCCGACTGGGTTTATGTGCCCGCAGTACAGCCGATTCCCGAAGGAGAGATCCGCCGCAGCTATACCCCCCACCTAGAAGGGGATCCCCCGGCGATTGTGATGGAATTCATCTCCGAAACCGAGGGCGGCGAGTACTCCATCAATCCCCACTATCCCTATGGAAAATGGTATTTCTACGAGCGCATTTTGCAGGTGCCTGTCTATGTAATCTTTCATCCCAAAACCGGTGAGCTGGATGTCTACCGCCTGGAGAATGGCCGCTATACCCCTGTATCGGCGGATGAAAACCGTCGCTACTGGATCCCGGAGATTGGCTTGTTTTTGGGGGTGTGGCGGGGACAAAAAGCCGAGACCAAAGCCAACTGGTTGCGGTGGTGGACTGCCGATGGGAATTTGCTCCTATGGGGAATCGAACAGGTAGAGCAGGAGCGGCAGCGGGCCGAAGCGGCAGAAGCAGCCCTCGAACAGGCCCGTCTGGAACAGCAGCGCCTAGCCGCGAAATTGCGGGAGTTGGGCGTGGATCCCGAGGCAATAGCCGATTGAGGGCTCTCCTAGTAGGTGCGCCCGCGCCAAGAGCGGGGCCGGCTGAGGGCAGATAGGATTATCCGCAGAACGGCCAAGGGATCCGCCAGAGGCGACATCCAGAACGTCCAAGGGGGATCCTGATAGGAGCCGCGAATGCCCAGCAGTACACCTAAGCGCAGAATCAGTAAGCCTAGGTTAAGCCCCAGCAGCACCTGCTCCGTCAGGGAAAAGGGAAACCCCATCCCGGCTTTGCCCAACAGCCCTACAACCACCGGCCCAGGGATCCCTTGGGTGAGGACGAGGAGAGCTATATCCCCCCACAACTGGGCCACAGGGGTGGCATCTTTCAAATCGAGGGATCGGCCCCACTCTCGCCAAGTTTCGCCAAAAGAAGTGTACATGCGCACCTTGAGCAGGTGCCGACCGTCGTAAAAAGCTACTTTAAAGCCGGCTGCCGCAATCTGCCGCACCAGGGTCACATCGTCACAAAATGAAGCCCGCGCCACTGTGTAGCCATTCATCGCTTCCAGCACCGACCGGCGCACTAGCATACATTGCCCATTGGCCATCGTCCGTTCCGGCAGGGTGGCGGTGTCTCCGGCGGCCCCGTAGCGGTAGATCAGGGTCACCAAAAGAGCCGGCTGCAGCCAGCCTTCCCCCCAGTGCTGCAGGATAAACTGCGGTGCCAGGGTGATCAGATCCAGACCTTGGGCCTGGGCAGTTTCCAGCAGGCGCTCCACCAATCCTGGCTGGGGACGGGTATCGGCATCAATGCCCAGGATCCACTCAGAGGCCGGATCCGACTGGAGAAATCCATAGTGCAAGGCCCAGGGGCGCCCCACCCATCCGTTGGGCAAGGGATCGTCGGTTACCAGACGGAAGCGCGGATCCCGCTTGGCCATCTGCAGCACTTTTTCGGGGGTGCCATCTTGAGAGCGGCTGTCCACCACCAGCACCTCCCGCAGTACGGAGCTCTGTTGGTGCAATCCTTCTAGGCAGGGATCGATGCGCTCGGCTTCGTTGAGGGTGGGCAACAACACGCTGACCAAGCCCGGCTGCAAAGGGATCCCAGGCTGACCGGGAGGCAGAGGGGAAGGGCGCCGCAAAGAGGGCAGCAGCCGCGCCAGCAGCACCGCCAGCATCGGCACTTGCATAACCAATAGGCTCAGGGCGGCAGCATCTCCGGCCCAAGCAGGGATCCCGTTCATGCCAGTTCTAACCTGTAAGGGAAAAGTGTCCAAGAATGCTTGCAAGAGAAGCCCAGGGAGGACAAACTCATACTCATGGTGATTTAGCAATTCAAAATCAGTCTGGTTGCATCGTGCCTGTGCCCATCCCCCCTCAAACCTGCCGGGCTCTTCATGGATGTCTTCATCCGGCTCAGCCACAAGGGATCCCCTGTTACAGTTGTGAAATTGCACAGTGAAAGGCTCAACGCCGCGATTGCCCGCGAGGTACGGAAAGAGCTAAGCCAAATTCTCACCGAGAAACCGGGACATTTCTTGTTGGATCTTAGTCAGGTTAGCCTGATCGACAGCATGGGGTTGTCGGTTCTGGTTTGGGCGCATCGCCATTGCCGCACTTTAGGCTATCAACTCAAGTTCTGCAGCCTGCAGGAGCAGGTCAAGCTGCTCTTCTCCATCACCGGCTTGGATGCCATTTACGAAATCTACCCCTCTGTAGAAAAGGCGCTTGAGTCTTTTCCGTAGCTCTCCCTATCGGGTCAACTGAGAACCGTCAGGGATCAGCTTCTCAACACCTGGATTAGCCTAACGGTTGAAAACCCGCTCAGGGAGTGGGGTTATCGTTTTGCCTCTCGACCGTCTGGGGCCGGTTCACCTGAGCATAAATCTCTGCTTGCTGCTGGATTTGCTCCCGAACTTGGGGCGGGGCCAGCCGGGCTGCTTGCTCAAACAGCTCAGGCGCTTTTGCCCGTAGGTTTTCATCGGTGGCGGAGCTGAGGGCTATGGCTTTGCCCAACACGGGGGTGAAATCACTGGGATCCGCCGCAATCAACTTGTCGTAGAGGACTACAGCTTTCTCAGTCTGGTTGTTGCGGGCGTAGACAAAGGCCAAGCGCAAACGCACATCATTATCTTCCGGCGCTTCTTCAAGATGCTTCTCCAGCAGGGCAATGGCCTCAGAGGTGCGGCCCAGGGTTAGCTGCACATCCACCAACTGCTGCAGCACCTGGCGATCTTTGGGATCCCCCTCGTAAAGGATCTGGAGCTGTTCTAATGCCCCTTCAAAATCCCCCGTATCCTGCTGGATTTCGGCCAAAAAGGCTCTCAGTTGCCGATTTTCGGGCTCCAGTTCCACCAGCTTCTTCAGCGGCTCAATGGCCCCTTGCGGCTCGTTCAATTGCAGTTGGGTGTCGATCAACCCCCGCAGGGCAATGGGGTTATCCGGCTCCCGCTCCAGCACGACGCGATAGCCGTCTGCCTGGGCCCGCAGTTGCTCGGTTACCAGGCTGGCCTCTGGAGATTCGGAAGGCCCGAGGGCCTGGAATAGCGGGCCAAAGGAGAAGCCCAAGAAAGTTACCGTGCCCACCACCAGCAGCAAAATGTTGAGGAGCTTGCGGGCTGGGGATTCTTGGGGTTTGGACTGAGGCATAAAGGGCTCGCGCAGAAGACTCCTCTGTACTCTATCATCGGCGCCGGGGCAGGCTGCGGGGTGAGGTTACCCAATACCCAAAACTTTTGAAAACAGCATCCAAGGGGAGGGCAATGCCGTACTGAATTTAGGTAGTGCTGAATCTTTTTGCCACCCCTCACTCCCTCTTAACCATGCGGATCACCTGTTACCCCGACAACCTCACCTTGGAAGCCAATCCCCTGCTCACGGTTCTGGAAAATCTGCTCAAGGCGGGGGTGCGCCATGTCCATGCCTGTGGGGGCAATGCCGCCTGTTCCACCTGTCGCATTCTGATTTTGGAAGGCAGCCAAAACTGCCGCAGCATGACCCCTGCCGAGAAGAGGTTGGCCCAACGGCTGGATCTTCCCGTGCATATTCGCCTGGCCTGTCAAACCCGCATCACCGGAGATGTCACCCTGCAGCGGCTGGTGATCGATAAAGCAGATGTGGAAGTAGCTCAACATCAATTGCAGGCCCATTCGGTCGGCAGCCAAGTCACCGCCGCCATTCTCAGCGCTTCCCTGCGGGGGACGGCCAACTTCGACGAGGAGAACTTTCCCTACGATGTTGTCTACACCTTGGGTCGCTACTTCGCCCAAATGGGGGCCTTGGTGCAGCAATATGGGGGAGTACTGGCCAACCAGAGCGGGCTGAGAAGTCTGGCTTTGTTTGGTCTCAAACAACCCGAGCTGGCCGTACAGCAGGCACTGCAGGCGGGATTGGCGCTTGGACAGTCGGTGGCGGAGTTGAACAGGTGTTTGCGGCAACTCTCCTACCCGCAGGTTAAGCTCACCCTCGGGATCCACTACGGCCCAGTCCTTTTGCTGCCCCTCGATCCCCAAGATCCGCAGCGGTTGTCCGCCTTCGGGAAGTCGGTTCAGTTTGCCACCTGGCTGGAGTCGGTTGAGGATGTTTCGCAAGGGGGGGAACAGTCTGAGGAACAGAGCTCCCGGTTGCTCATCTCGGCAGCCGTGTATCGAGCCGTGGAAGGGCAACTCCTGCAGGTGGAGCCTCTTTCGGTGAAACCTTTTCCCAACGCCAAACCCATCCGAGTCTATAGGGTGCATCCCAACCCCGTCAGCTTGCCGACTGGCGAGGAGCAAGCTCCAGAAGCAACCAAGCCTGAACCGCTTGGATGGCTGGAAGCGCTCCGGGAATGGCTACAGGCTTGGTCTCGTTTTTGAGGGATCCCTTCAGGCAAAAACGCCATCCCTTTGCTGAACTTGGGCCTGCAAATAGGGGATCCCCATCCGGTGGCAGTAGTCGCCGAAGCTCTCGCCAGGACGGCGCTCCTGCTTGTAGACCTGCAGGAGAACTCTCATCAGCGGCACGATCTGGCTGATGTGTACCCGATCCTGAAACACTTGCGCCAGGCGATCCCCCTGCGGGCTGGCTCCCAGCCAAATCTGGTAGTAGCCATTGGGGGCGGATCCCACCAATCCCAGTTCCGCCAAGTAGGGTCGGGCACAGCCGTTGGGGCAGCCGGTCATGCGCACCAAAAAGGGCGAATCCTGCAGATCCAGCTCCTGCAACAGCCGATCCAACTGGCGAACCAGCCCCGGCAAAGCCCGCTCCGACTCGGTAATCGCCAACCCACAGGTGGGCAGGGCAGGGCAGGCCATCGACAGCCGCACCAGTTGGGGGATCTCTTCCTTGGAAAGCACCCCGTGGGATTTGAGGATCTGGTTGATGGCATCCCGCTGCTGCTCCGCAATGTCGATGAAAAGTAAATCCTGAGTGGGGGTCAGCCGCACGTGCAGAGAAAAGGCTTCCACAATCCGGCGCAGCGCCGTTTTGAGCTGCCGCTCTGGGGTGTCCTGGATGCGGCCATTTTCAATGGAGATGCCCAAAAACCAACGGCCATCCCCCTGCTCGTGCCAGCCTAGGTAGTCGTCGCTGTTGGGGACAAACTTGGGCATGCGCCGGAAGGGCAACAACTTCTCCCCCAGGTACTGCTCGACCACACGGCGAAACTTGCGGATCCCCCAGTCTCTCACCAAGTATTTCAACCGCGCCTGCTTGCGGTCGTGCCGGTTGCCGTAGTCCCGCTGTACCGCCAAAACCGCTTGGCAAACCCGATACACCGATTCCGGCGGGGCAAAGCAGAGCTTTTGGGCCAAAAGGGGCTGGGTTTCTTCCTTGCCGTGGGTACGCCCCATGCCCCCACCCACCACAATGTTGAAGCCCTTCAAGTTGCCCTTGCGATCCGTGAGCACAATCAAGCCCAAGTCCTGGGAGTACACATCTACCGTGTTTTCCCCGGCTACGGCGATGGCGGTTTTAAACTTGCGGGGCAAATAGACGGGGCCATACAGGGGTTCTGGGCCCTCTAACCTCACCCCGTTGCCGACAAACTTCTCGGCTTCCACCACTTCCTCATCCACCGGTGGGATGGGAACCGGCTCCCCATCCACCCAGATCTCGTAGTAGGCAGAGGTCTTCGGAGCCAACAGATCCGCCAGCTTGCGGGCATACTCTTGGGCATAGCGATAGGCAGGGCGATTTTTGTAGGGGGCAACCGGTGCCATCACGTTGCGGTTGACATCGCCGCAGGCGGCCAGGGTGGATCCCATCTGTTTGAGAATGCTGGCTATGGTGGCCTTGAGGTTTTTCTTGAGGATCCCATGCAACTGAAAGGTTTGCCGCGTTGTGGCTCGCAGGGTGCCATTGCCGTACTCATCGGCCAGCCGATCCAGGGTCAAGTAAAGCTGGGGGGGCACGTGTCCCCCTGGGATGCGGGTGCGCAACATGATGGAATAGGCCCGCTCCAATCCTTCCTGCTTCCGTTGCTGCCGCCGATCCCGGTCATCCTGCTGGTAGGCGCCATGGAACTTGAGCACCTGCACCGCCGCCTCGCTGAAATGGGTGGTGTCTTGGGCCAGCTCCTGCTGAAGGGGATCCCGTAGAAAGTGGCTGTCTGCCTTGATCTGCTCCACCTTGGAACGCTTGGCCTCGGATGGGATCATGGGGGGCATTGATAATCTCCAGTAAACCGGTCGGAATACTTGTGAATAACAGGCTATCACCTCCTTTGAAGAGCGTCCAGTTGGAAAAGTCAGCCTCTTATCCGGGTTTTGTCCCAAACCCGCAAAGCTTGTCATTTGAGTCAGCTGGAGATGTCGGCGCTGCTAGCTGGCCAGGGCTAGGCGGGCACCGTACTCCTGCACCGACCACAGTTGCCAGGCACAATTCCCCTGCAGCTCCAAGACCAAGTCGTGGTAGGCCAGGAGGGTGGGGCGATGCCCAACGCTGATGTAGGTGGTGTTCAGGTGTTGCAGTTGCAGGTAGAGCAGTTTTTCGTTGGCCACATCCAGGGCGCTGGTGGCCTCGTCCAAAATGGCGTAGCGGGGCTGGGTGATCAAAATGCGGGCAAAGGCAAGACGCTGCTGTTCCCCTAGGGAGAGAGTGCTGGCCCAGTCTTTCTCCACATCAAAGCCGCCCACCCGCTCCGGCAAGTCTCCCAGGTTCACCTGGGCCAAGACTCGGATGAGATCTTCATCGGTGAGGTCTCGGCGGCGTTTGGGATAGAGCAGTTGATCCCGCAGGGATCCCAGCAGCATGTAGGGCTTCTGGGGCAAAAAGAGCATCTCCTGAGTATCTGGGCGGGCGATGGATCCCTGGCCGTTGGTCCATAGGCCGGCAATGGCCCGTAACAGGGAACTTTTGCCGCTGCCGCTAACACCGACAATCAAAAGCCGTTGGTCGGCTTCCAAGGCGAAGGAGAGATCCCGAACCAGGGTTCGTTCTGAATTGGGGGTGAGCAAAGTGACGTGGTGCAGCGCCAATTGCTGGGCAATGCGAGTTTGAATGTTGCTTTCCCGAGCGCTGGTGTGGCGCAGCGCCGGATCTTCCAGAGACTCGTGAAAGGAGCCTAAGCGGTTGATCCCGGCGGCAAAACTGGAAATGCTTTGAATCTGGTTGGCCACAATGGAGAGGGCGCTCAACACCTGGCTGAAGGCAATGGTGGCTTGGGTAATGGTGCCGAAATCTCGCACGCCGCTGAAGTAAAGGGGGGCGACGATGACATAGGGCACAATGCGGGTGAAATAGTTGTAGGCGTATTGGAAAATATCGATGATGGCCTGCCAGATGATCAGCAAATTAAAATTGCGCAAGGCCGCACCAAAGCGATGCAAAATTTGCCTGAGTTCTTGATCCTCTCCCTGGTAAAAGGCGATGGACTCGGCGTTGTCGCGCACATGCACCAAGCTGTAGCGGAAATCGGCTTCATAGCGCAGTTGATCGAAGTTAATTTTGATCAGCTTGCGACCAGCCAAAATGGCAATGGCGGTACCAATGGTGGCATAGACCACCAGACCCAACGCCAACGGACGAGAAATGCCATAGAGAATGCCGGTGAAGGCGTAGAGGGTGAGAATCGAGTCGAGAATGTCCAACAGGAAGGAGAGGGTGGTGCCGGTAAAGGAGCGGACATCCTCTGATATACGCTGGTCGGGGTTGTCGATTTCGGTGTTGGCGGCGTTGGAATCCAGCTCGTAGTAAGCCCGCTGATTGAAGTAGCGATCCAGAAAATGATCGGTCAGCCATTCTCGCCAAAACAGCCCTAGCTTGAGGCGAGTGTAGCGGTAGATCACCAAAATCGGAATGGCTGAGATAATCAGCACTCCATAAATAATCAAAAATTGCCAGAAAGTGGGCTCTTCTTTTTGCTGCAGAGCTGTGTCGATAAACCGAAAGATAAAGCTGATCATCACGTTCAGCCGGTTTACCGTCAGCGACAGAAACAGCAAAAAGGTGAGCAGCGCCCACTGCAACCAGCGCTGGCGAAGCTGCCGCCACACTGCCCCAAAACAAAGGCTGCTCAGAGCCAAGCTGACCGAGGCCACCCACAGCACTGGCGAGGACAAGTTTCTCTTCGTTTGCGCCACCAATCCGGCTGCCACATTGGTGAAAAACTCCGGGAACAGGGCTTGACCGACCAAAGTCACCCCAATCTCCACAAAGAACATCAGGGCAACCACAAACACCATGGCCGCTGCCAGCAAGCCCAAAAAGATCCAGCCCCCATAGCGTACTCTGGGGTAAAAGTAGGGCTGGGCCACCGTGATAAACCGATCCCACAGTTTGCGGTCAAAGTTAAATTGAGAGGCTTGGGATTCCATTTTTGCGGTCGGCGGAGAGAGCAAGATCGACATCTCTCAGGCTAGCAGGCCACGGCTGCCAATCTGTGTTCAATAGGAGCAAATTCCATTGGGGGTGGAACAGGTTCGGTGTCTCTTCAACCTTGCAACCGGTTTTGCCAAGCCGATTGGGCCGCCAGCCACACCGTCTGAACCGGCACGTGAAACTCCTGGGCGCGGGCCACACAGTCGCGAAACTCCGGCTGAGCGTTGACGATGCGGCCATGGTGGCGGGCCACTTTGATGTCGACCAAGCCGTAAGGGGTTTCCACCCGCTCAATGACCCGCTCCAGTAGGGTGCGCTGCTGTTGGAAGTGGCGAATGCCCAGGGTGGTGGTCTCCCGGAAGATGAGATCTTGACACTCCGGCACCCGATCCGGCGGACAGATGACGGTAAGCAGGATCCCCGGCCGCCCCTGTTTCATGGTGATCGGCTGGGTAAACACGTCCCAGGCCCCGAGGGCCAACAACTGCTCGCAGGTGTAGGCAACCACTTGGGGGTTGAGATCGTCAATTTGGGTCTGCAACACCGATACCGTTTCCGTTAGCTCTCCCCCATCGGCTTCCCCAATCCAGAGACGAAACACGTTGGGAATGGGCAGCTCTTGGGCACCGGCCCCACGCCCCACTTTTTCCACCCGCATCGGCGGACAGGGGCCAAACTCTTCCGCCAACGCCACAGCCAAGGCTGCTCCTGTGGGGGTCACCAGCTCGGCTTCCACCCCGTTGCTGAACACCGGCACGCGGCCCATTTCCCACAACTCGATCACCGCCGGCACCGGCACGGCCAATTTGCCATGCTCTGTGCTCACCCAGCCGCCCCCAACAGGATGGGGGGATGACAACACCCGCTCCACCTGCAGCCAATCCAGGCCAATGCAAGTGCCGACAATATCCACCAAAGCATCCACTGCCCCCACTTCGTGAAAGTGCACTTTTTCCACAGGCATCTGATGGACTTTTGCTTCCGCCTGCGCCAACTTTTCAAACACCGCCAAGCTGCGGGCCTTAATGGCTGGGGAAAGCTGGGATCCCGCGATCAAAGCCTGAATCTCTGCCCAATGCCGAGCAAGGGATCCCCCACTCTGGGATCCCAGTACCTCTACCACAGCTTGCAGAGCAGGCTGCCCACACCGCTGCACCCGGCTCACCTGCAAGCCATATTCCCCCTCGATGCCCAACGCCTGGAGCTGACGGTTGAGGTACTCCAAAGGCACCCCGCAATCCAGCAGGGCTCCTAGACACATATCGCCGGCAATGCCCGCCGCACAGTCGAAGTAGGCTATTTTCATGCTGGAGAACTGGGGGTAGCCGCTGCCGCCAGAATGGACTTGGATCCCTCTTGATTGTAGGCAGCAACCGGCCTGGAAAAGGCGATGGGAGAAGAATCAAGCTTCTCCAGAGTCGGAAGATTCAGAAGATCGGGCAGCAGATTCCCGCCACTGTTGGATGACGTTGCCCAAATTGCGCCGGAATTCTCCAATGCCCAGCAGGGATCCGGGCTGGGGATCCCAGGAAGCTGAGAACACACCGTAGCTGATGCCCAAAAAACCAAGGCCAAACAAGGTCAGCGACTCTGCCAAGGTGAAGTAGGGGGGCAGAGCGACCACATGGTTGGTCAAGAGATAGTAATTCACAAAAAAGCTGCTCAGGCCCAGCCCAGAAGGGATCCCAGAAAACACCAGAATCCGCCGCACCATCCGCCGGCTGACCTCAGGGGGAATCACGGCAACAGGCTCCTTCTTGGCCGGCTTCTTCTCCACCTCAACAGAGGCGGAGGGGGAGCGACGGCGAAAGGTTTTGGACTGGCGGCTGGATTTGCCCACGAAGACAGATCTCCGATAGCGTTTTGGATGGGCTGCCTACTTTTTCACCCGGATGTTCAGCCGTTCGGCCAGCTCCCGGAAGCGGTCAGGAGAATGCTTGGCGATGTAGTTGAGCAAACGCTTGCGACGACCGATCATCATCAGCAGGCCGCGGCGGGAGTTGAAATCCTTCGGGTTTCTCTGAAGGTGCTGAGAGAGCTGGTTGATGCGACTGGTGAGCAGAGCCACCTGAACCTCGGCAGAACCGGTGTCGGTGTCGTGCAGTCGATAGCTCTCAATGATCTGCTGCTTCTCTTGTTGCAATAAGGCCATAAGATCAAGGGACTGGATGCACTGCTTCAAGATAATAACATCGGCTTTTCCTCCCTCGCTATGGCCGAGGAGGGTTATGGAGAGAATGGGATATGACAACAACCTCTGGGGATCCTCCGGCACTGCCCGCTTTGCTGGAGCTGTTGAACTCACAAGACTTGGGAAATCGGCTGCGCGCTGTTAACAAAGCCAGAGAACTGCCTGGGCCAGAAGCCCTGACATTGCTGCAGCGAGCGATTCACGACGAGAATGCCCGCGTCCGTTATGCTGCCATCAGCCAGATGGGCACCCTGTCTGGCGTCGATCCGAACCTACTGTTGCCCATTTTGCAGCGCTCTTTGCGAGAGGATCCGGAGTTCGATGTGCGGGCTGCTGCCGCCGCTGCCCTGGGGGATCTCAAGCAGCCACAGGCCCTGGCCGATCTCCTGGAAGCTTATCGGCGAGAAACGGAGTGGCTGGTACAGTTTAGCATCATCGCTGCCCTGGGAGAGCTGGGGAACCCTGCCGCCTTCGACACTCTGGTGGAAGCTTTGCAGGACAAGAGCGAGCTGATCACCACAGCCGCTGCCGCTGCCTTGGGCGATCTGGGGGATCCGCGGGCCATCCCCTACCTGGATCCCCTCATTGATTCCGACGACTGGCAACTGCGCTACCGCGTCTGCATTGCCCTGGCCAAGTTGGGAACAGAAGCCGCTCGCGCCGGACTGACCCGGCTGGCCCAGGATTCCCAAGAACAGGTGGCCGTACATGCCCGGGCTGCCTTGGGATCCCTGTAGTTCCCTAGCTCATGGCATTGATGATGTAGTCAAAGTAAGGGGCGGCTTCAGCGGCTGCCGCCGGCTCCAACAAGCTGAGGGCAGCTTCCTTCAAAAAGACAATCGCATCGATCATGCCGGCGATGGGTACGTTGAGGGCATTGTACATTTCCCGCACCCCTATCAGGCCAATAGACTCAATCGGCTCTTTGCTGCCGGCAATAATGCCATAGGTCACCAGACGCAGATACCAGTCGTAATCTCGCAAACATTGGTTGTAGCGCTTGTCACCGTAGGCATTGCCACCGGGTTGCACGTACTCGGGCCGCTTGGCGAATAGCTGCTTCTGGGCCTGGTCAATGATGCGCTTTTTGTTTTCTGCTAACACCTGAGCGATTTGCAAGCGCCTCTCGCCGGTGGTCATGTAATTCCTGATGGCTTCCAGTTCGCTAACTGAGAGGTAACGCAGCTGGTCATCCGCGGTCTCGATGATCTGGTTGATCACGCTCACGGTAGGGATTCTCCTGTTTTCTAACTTGCTTTCAATTCGGTTCATCAATTCGCAACCCATCCCCCCAGCCCAAGGTCGGCCCAAGAGATGAGCAGGTAGCTCGGCAAGCCAGCGCCGCCGGCTGCTCCCAGTTTAGGATAGGGCAAACCTTCCCTCAAGCACTTTGGCGTGACTCCATCTCGAGACTGGCCCTAGATCCGGCCTCGCAGCCATTGGGCCATCTCATTGCGGCGTGGGGCAGCCTCCAGACACACCTCTTCGGTAATCCGCCCCTCTTGGTAAAGCCTAAACAGGGATTGATTCATGGTACACATGCCCTCATAGGAGCCGTCGGCGATCAGCTCCTCAATTTCGTCCACCGCCCCCCGCTTGATGTAGTCCCGAATGGCATCGGTGTTGCGCATGATCTCGTGGGCCGCAGCTCGCTTGCCATCGGTGGTGCGCACCAGGGTTTGAGCGATGATCGCCACCAGGGTTTCTGCCAGCTGCAGACGCATCGGCTCCTGTTCTTCCGGCTTGTAAATCCCCAGCAGACGCTCGATGGTGCGGACGGCGCTGTTGGTGTGCAGGGTTCCAAAGACCAAGTGGCCCGTCTGGCCGGCCTTCAGGGCAATATCCACTGTCTCTCGATCCCGCATCTCCCCAATCAGGATGATGTCCGGATCTTCCCGCAGAGAGGCTTTCAGGGCATTGGCAAATTCCAGGGTGTGGATCCCGACCTCCCGCTGCCGCACCATCGATTTCTTGCTCTGGTGGACGAACTCGATGGGATCCTCAATGGAAATGATGTGTTTGGGAAAGTTGGAATTGATGTAGTCCACCATCGCTGCCAAGGTTGTGGACTTACCGGATCCGGTGGGGCCGGTCACCAAAACCAAGCCTTTGTGCTCTTCGGCAATGCGCTTCAAGACTTCCGGCGCCCGCAACTGCTCCAGCGTCAAAATTTTCAACGGGATCAGACGCATCACCATAGCCGGGCCAAGAAGGGAAACAAAGCAGTTGACCCGACACCGCACCAAACCCTCGTACTGGATGGCAGTATCCAGTTCCAAACATTCCTCAAACTGGCGAATTTGGCTCTCCGGCAGGCTTTCCCGCAGCCAGCCATAGAACATCTCGGTGGTGGTGACCGGGTAGTTGGTCAAAAGCATTTGCCCCCGATCCCGAAAGCGGGGCACTTCTCCTACCCCCAAATGAATATCTGAGTAGCCTTTGTCATAGGCTTCCTGCACCAGTTGGCGCAGGGTCAGGCCCGCAGGAGCAGCTGGAGCCACTGGGATCCGACCGGCAGCCGTTGGGCGAGCTGGTGGCGCAAAAGGCGGGGCAGCAGGAGTGGGGACAGGTGGCGACACTGGAGGCCGAGCAGCAGCAGCCGGAGCCGGAGTGGGCGGGGGCATTCGAGGGGGAGCGACAGGATCGGGCACAGGCACAGGCACCTGAGGGGGAGCGACAGCCACACCAGGAGGAAGGGGCCGACCCAGAATGGGGTTGGGGGGGCTTTTGGCGTTGACAGGCCGGGATCCCATCCCTTGGGAAGCTGAACCCAGCACCGGATCCAGTTGCGTTGGGGGCTCCACCGGGGGCGTTTGAGCAGCCGGACGAGGCGGACGCTGCATGACCGGCGGAGCCGGGGGCTGCCAATTGGAGTCCAAATCGGTGGGAAACTGGTTTTCGGGGCTGACCTCGCTCATGACAAGCCTCGCTTCTGGCAGGGTTTGCGTCGATCTTAGGCTAGCATTCCCCGCCTGAGCAGAGGCTTAACCCACTCACCGACAAAGCTCCGGGAAGCTCCCTAAAAATTGGACGGATGGCGAATGAGACTCAGAAACTCTTCGCGGGTACGGGGATCCTCCTGAAACACCCCCACCATCGAGCTGGTGACCGTCCAGGAGCCGGCCTTTTGTACCCCCCGCATCACCATGCACATGTGGGTAGCCTCGATAACCACCCCCACCCCGTAGGGATCCAGCACCTCCATCAAGGCCTCAGCAATTTGCCGTGTCAGGCGTTCCTGAACCTGCAGGCGGCGGGAGTACATCTCGACGATACGGGCAATTTTGCTTAGGCCCACCACCTTTTGCTTGGGGATGTAGGCAACATGGGCTTTGCCGATAAAGGGCAGCAGATGGTGCTCGCACAGGCTAAACAGAGACACATCCCGCAACAGCACCATCTCGTCATGGCCCTCATCAAAGATGGCACTGTTCAGTAGCTCCTCCAAAGACTGCCAATACCCACTGGTCAAAAACTTCAAAGCCGCAACCACTCGTTCCGGGGTTTTTCGCAGCCCCTCCCGTTGGGGATCCTCCCCGATCCCCCGCAGCAGCGTCTCCACCGCCGCCACCATAGCCGGATCTGAGACATCCGAGCTACCCAATTCTTCTTCCGCAAAAGTGGCTCGATCTCGAATCACCCGAGACTTGAAATGGGCTTTGTCATCCATTCGAGATTGCGAGCCAGATCCGGGTTTCGCAAGGGTCATAGCAGGATATTCCTTGGTTAACGAAAGGCTAAGAGAACTCGGTGCATGCAACTCAGCTCAGGTGGCATCCAGTCAAAGGCTGCGATAGCCAGAACCCTCCCAAGTCACGGGCAACCCCAAACCAGCCAGGTCTAAAAGGCTCCCACCGCAGGCATGAAGGTGAGATCTTCCACCACCGCGCCTGTGGGCAACCGAACAATGTAGGTAATCAAATCGGCTACCCATTCCGGCGAGAGCATTTTGGAACGGTCGAAGTTGACCCCTACCGTGCCCGTATCCCAGAGGGACGTGTCCACGGCACCAGGGCACAGGCTGGTGACCCGAATGCCATGCTGTCGCTCCTCTTCGGCCAAAGCTTGAGAAAAGCCCATTAGGCCGAACTTGCTGGCACAGTAAGCTCCCCAGTTGGGAAAAGCTCGCTTGCCCGCAATCGAGATGACGTTGACAATCGTGCCGAAGCGCTGCCGGCGCATTCCGGGAAGTACGGCTTGGGCGCACAGAAAAGCTGCCGTCAAGTTCAAGTCGATCACTCGCTGCCAATCCGACAAAGGTAAGGTGGCCAAAGGGCCAACGTGGGCCATGCCCGCATTATTGACCAAGACATCGCAGACGCCAAATCGATCCAGGAGAGCCTGCAACTGCTGGGGCAGAGCTGCTAAGTCGGCCAAGTCCATGGGAAAAACCGCTGCCTTGCCGCCCTGGGCTTGGATTTGGGCTTGCACCGCCAGCAGATCAGGTTGGGAACGGGCCACCAGAGCTACTGCTATCCCTTGTCGGGCTAGGGCTAGGGCTACAGCTCTGCCGATCCCTCGACTGGCCCCTGTAATCAGAGCACGTTCGGGAAACTTTGTCTCAAAACTCATTTACAACAAGCCTCTGGAGTGCGCCACACAAGCAAGCGCCGCCCAGGCCTGAGAAACTTCGTTAACTAAGTTTAACACTGATTTTCCGCTGCTTCGCTTGGAATCAGGGCGAGGCGTAGAAACCTTATTCTGTCCTGCTCAAGATCTGGCTGCTGGCTGTTGGATCTCGATCCGGTTGGACGGGATCCGGGGACATGGTAGTGTGGTAAAAATAGTGAAAATCTTTTGCAACAAAAACCGTCATGGCTGAGTTCTTGTTTTCTCCAAGTCCCACTGCCGCGCGGGAGGATCCCTCCTACATCCTTCAGCTTGAGGGCATCAGCAAGGGGTTTCCCGGCCAGCGGCAGTTGGTTTTGCGGGAAGTCGAGTTTCGCCTGCCCCAAGGAGACATCCTCAGCATTGTGGGCCCATCAGGTTGTGGGAAAACCACCTTATTGCGCACCATTGCCGGATTTGAGCAGCCGGATAGCGGGCGGATCCTGCTGGGGGGGCAGGTTGTGGCTGGGGAGGGGCAGTGGATCCCACCGGAGCGACGGGGAGTGGGGCTGGTGTTTCAGGATTTTGCCCTGTTTCCCCACTTGAACGTGTTGGCCAATGTGATGTTTGGCCTCCGACCCACTACCCCGTTTGCGTCGGCGGCAGGGGGTGGCAATCGCTCCCCCTCAACTGAGTTGCGAGCTGAGTTGCGAGGCGCTGCCCAACAGGCGCGGGAACGCGCTTACGAGGTGTTGCGGTTGGTGGGCCTGGAAGACTACACCCATCGTTATCCCCACGAGCTTTCGGGCGGGCAGCAGCAGCGGGTGGCTTTGGCGCGGGCTTTGGCCCCCAGGCCTAGCTTGATCCTGTTGGATGAGCCGCTGAGCAATTTGGATGTGCAGGTGCGCTACTACCTGCGGGAAGAAATCCGCAAAATCCTCAAGCAAACCCAGACCTCGGCCATTTTTGTCACCCACGACCAAGAGGAGGCTCTCTGCCTCTCCGACTGGGTGGCGGTGATGCGGGAAGGCCGTATTGAGCAATGGGGATCCCCGGAGGAGGTTTACCGGGAGCCGGCTACTCGCTTCGTGGCAGAGTTTATTACCCAGGCCAACTTTCTGCGCTGTGAGCGGCGGGAGTTTGGTTGGCAGGCTGAAGAGCTGCTGCACATCCCATTCCAGGCTTTGAGGGATCAGCCCGACCCCAGCTTGCGCTGCGCAGAGTTGATGGTTCGACAGGAGGAGTTGCATTTGCATCCTGATCCTCAGGGCGGCATTGTCATTCGGGATCGACAGTTTTTGGGGCGAGAGTACCGCTATTCCCTGATCACAGCAGCCGGCAAAGAATTGCACGCCCTAGCCCGGGAAGCCCTGCCTGTGGGCGCGCGGGTTCACATTGCTGTTGGGCAAGGTCGGCTGTTCCCCCTCGCTGAGGGGTCCTCCGTGGCTGAAAAAGAGCCAAATCGCGCAAAAAGTAAAAGTGTTGCCTGAGTCGGGGTTCTTTTGCACACCCTCGGCAACGCATCTTCCCCCCAGAACACGCAAGCCCTTGCCCCAGACAAGGCTTAGACCGGCAAGACGGTGGTTCATGCCGGCGGCTCCCTCTGGAGCGACAAACTGGGTAGGCTGTTGGTGGAGGATTCAGTGCCAAGCTATGCAGGGATCCCGCATCGTGGCAGGCCCATCGGAGAACCGGATCGCCTTGGCGGAGTTCCGGGTGGGCGTGGATGCGGTCATTTTCTCCATCGACACTGAGCAGAATCGCCTCCTGGTGCTGCTGGTGCGGCGGCGGGAGGATCCCTTCCGCGGTTGCTGGGCCCTGCCAGGAACACTGGTGCGGCGCTCAGAATCCCTAGAAGCAGCGGCCTACCGCATCTTGGCGGAGAAAATTCGTGTTAAAAACCTCTATCTGGAGCAGCTCTACACCTTCGGGGGGCCGGAGCGGGATCCCCGCGAGGCCGAGGATGGCTATGGAGTGCGCTACCTGTCGGTCAGCTACTTTGCCCTGGTGCGGTTCCAGGATGCTGAATTGCTGGCAGACGGAGTGGAGGGCATTGCCTGGTATCCCGCCGACCAAATTCCCTCTTTAGCCTTTGACCACGAAGAGATTTGCCGCTATGCCCGCCGTCGCCTCTGCGCCAAGTTGGAGTACAGCCCGATTGCCTTTGACATTTTGCCCGCCACCTTCACGCTAGGGGAGGTCTATCAGCTCTACGGCACCGTTTTGGGCGAGGGGTTCTCCGACTACTCCAATTTTCGCGCCCGCCTACTGAAACTGGGTATCTTGCAAGATACCGGCCAGAAAAGTTCCCAAGGAACAGGCAGACCGGCAACCCTCTACCGTTTTGATGCGGCTGCTTTCGAGAAAATCCGTCATAAGCCGATGGTGTTTGTCTGAAGGCCGTCTGAGGGATCCCGGCTCGCCAAGGCCAAGCTGGCCAGATCGGTTGGTATAGATTGGCTTTTATTCAAAGGGAGTTCCATTACATGACCACCTAGACAAAGGTTTATGCCTTGATCATGGTCATTTCAAGTTAGGCTGAGACACTTCCCAACTACTCCGCGTCGCTTCCACAACTATCCTCAACCCCTCTTCCAATGGAACAGTTTCATTCCTCGTTAAAATGACTACAGTCGTTTCAGGTTAGGGTGAGACGCCTAGGCTACTGAGAAAAGCTTTCTAGCCCTTTGCATTATTGCTCCGCAACGCTGACGCGACCAAGGTTTTAGGTGTGGGTGCAGTGTCCTAGTTTGAATCAAAGTGACCATATAGGATAGGAGCAGCCTGGTCATGACGCACTCAACTATCCCGGGAACCTTGCCAAGACAAATCTTTTGATGGATGCCGTAGAAGCCTGCTTCAGCACGGCTCAGATGCTTTCGGTGCCGTCCCCAAACTGCCTAGCGCTGCGGTTGGCTGAGCGAAGGTCTCAGGCCGGGATCCCAAGGGACAGTTCCTTTGGCGAACGCTCCGTGTAGTAGCAATGGAACAGGCTGAGGTCACCAGCAGCCTGGGGGCTGTGCTAAGATCAGAGACCGTGACAGGTGTTGTTTCAGGAGTTATCCAGGCATGTCTGCAGCAATAGATATCGCTGATGCCACCTTTGAGGCAGAGGTGCTGCGCAGCGATATTCCAGTTCTGGTTGATTTTTGGGCACCTTGGTGTGGCCCCTGTCGGATGGTGGCTCCTGTGGTTCAGGAGATAGCTGAGCAGTATGTTGGCAAAGTTAAGGTTGTAAAAATCAACACCGACGAGAACCCTCAAACTGCCAGCCAGTACGGTATTCGCAGCATTCCCACCCTGATGTTGTTCAAGGGCGGCCAGAAAGTGGATGTGGTGGTTGGCGCCGTACCCAAGGCAACTCTAACCACGATTTTGGAAAAGCACTTCGACACACCTGCCGAAGCCTGAGGGCTATGCCTTGGGTGTTTCAGAATGTAACTTTTGGGTTCTGGATTAGAACCCAGCTACCATTTTGTGCCGAGAACTGATTAAAGTAATTCCAGAGAACTTTAGGATCCCAGCTTGACCGATTCCGTTTCTTCCCTTCTGCAAGAAGTTTTTTCCAACGCTGAGACCCGCCTAAAGCAGTTGGAGTATCATCCCAACCGGACGGCCTGGCTGCGTATTTTGCAGTCGCTGCAGCGCATGGGATCCCTGGAGCTGAGCCGTTTAGATGCCAAGATCTTGGCGGCTACTCTTGAGGATCTGGAGCAGGGGTTTGCCGCCTTCCAAAACTATGCCCACCAACGCAAGATCACCGTTTTCGGGTCGGCACGACTGGGGCCAGAAAGTCCCGAATATCGCCAGGCCCAGTTGTTCGCCTACTGCATCAGTCAACGGGGATTCATGGTGATGACGGGGGGCGGCGGCGGCATTATGGAAGCCGGCAACCGAGGGGCAGGGCTGGAAAACTCTTTTGGGCTCAATATCCAGCTTCCCTTTGAGCAAATGGCCAATCCCGTTATTGCTGCCAGCGATCGGGTCATCAACTTCAAGTATTTCTTTTCGCGCAAGCTCTTTTTTGTTAAAGAAACCGACGCGCTGGTGCTTTTTCCCGGCGGTTTCGGCACTCAGGATGAAGCCTTTGAATGCCTAACCCTGATGCAAACCGGCAAAACCAAGCTCATGCCCTTGGTGCTGGTGGACAGAACAGGTGGCTGCTACTGGAAAGAATGGGACGAATACGTGCGGGAGCACCTGCTTGGTCGCGGCTTGATCAGCCCAGAAGATCTCTTCCTCTACACCCTAACCGACGACGTGGAAGATGCCTGCCAGCAGATTGTCGATTTTTATCGCGTCTTTCACAGCAATCGCTACGTGCGGGAGCTCCTGGTTTTGCGCTTGAACACCAGACTCTCACCGGAAGCCCTAGACATCTTAAACGAAGAGTTTGCCGATATTCTCGATTCGGGCCGGATCGAGCAAACTGGGGCCTTGCCGGAGGAAGCCGAGGAAGATATTGCCCATCTGCCACGGCTGGTGATGCACTTCAACCAGCGCAACTTCGGACGGCTATGGCAAATGGTGCGCCGGATCAACAAGCTTCACCCGGAACAGCCGGATCCTCTGCAAATGCGCCCTGAACAAAAGTAGATGTATCAGCGCTCTCAGAACCATCCAAGAACCAGCAGCCAATTGTTTTGGTGGTGCTCCCAATGGGCCGGTTGTTTGTCAAAATCTGCGGCATCACCCGTCAGGATCAGGCGGAGGCCATCGCCGCGCTGGGGGTGAGTGCCCTTGGGTTCATCGCGGTGCCCAATACCCCCCGCTATTTGCCCCTCTCGGAAATGGCTCGTTGGGTGGGATCCCTGCCCGGCCCTGTGGAAAAGGTGGGGGTCTTCCTGGATCAGGATCCCCGCGCCATCGCCTCCTGGGTGGAAACGGTGGGCCTCACGGCTGTCCAGTTGCATGGCCAAGAATCCCCGCAAGATTGTCAGCAATTGGGGGAATGGCTTCCCGGGATCCGCCGCATCAAGGCCCTGCGCGTCCGCCAGCCGCAAGATCTGGAAGTGGCCAATCTCTACCGAGACTGTGTGGAGATGCTGCTTTTGGATGCTTATCACCCCCAACAGGCGGGTGGAACGGGGCGAACTCTGAATTGGTCAGAACTTGCCCACCGCTCCCTGCCCTTGCCTTGGCTACTGGCTGGTGGGCTGAACCCGGACAATGTTCTGCAGGCGCTCAGCCACCTGCAGCCAAGCGGCATCGACCTCTCCAGTGGTGTGGAACGTCGGCCAGGCGATAAAGACATCGACAAAGTCCGGCACCTGCTGCAGCAGCTTGGCTCCCAAGGGTGGGAGATTGCTCCTACTCTGCCGCCGATAACGCCAAGCGCAACGGGATGATCATTTGGCTGGGTTCCTACTGCAGCGACTGAATATCCAACCCCGGCTCGAACATCAGCTCTTTCACTTCCCCAAATCGGCCCATCACTCCAAGCTCCCGGTCGTTAAAGGTCACCAACACACCGCCCGCATTGCCGGTACGCAACACGATTGACTGCTCCGCTTCCCAATTCAACTCGGCCCCTGGCTGTAAGGTGGCCTCAAAAACCGTTTGCCCATCGGCGATGACCCGCAACCAGGAAGGGCGCTCCACAACGCGAATATCCAGACGCACCGGCTTGCGCCCCGCCCCCCCTGAGTGAGCTTCCAAGACCTCGGGGAAGACGCCCTGAATGCGCGTCCATTGGTCGAGGGTGGGAAACAGTTGGCGGGCCGTGGGCTGAGCTGCCGACAGAGTGGGATCCGGGGAGTTGGCAGCAGGCGGTTGCTGGCCGGAGCCTTCCCGGCCAACTGTTGGCAGGCTCACCAGCCAACGCCCAAAAGGATTGCCTGTGCCCTCCAAAAGAGCTGATAATCCCCCCACCGTCAGCACAATCAGCACCACATAAGCGGCCCAAAGGTGGAGAGGGCGCAGGGCAAAGGCAGGTTGCTGGCCGACAACAGCAAGAGGAGCTGGCGCGCGGGGGGTTTTGGCCGATAAAAGCGGAGAGGCACGCCGAGAGAGGGTTTCGCCATCCAACCCCAAATAGTCGGCATAGCGCTTGAGAAACCCTTGCACATACACCGGCTCCGGTAACCGGCTCAAGTCAGCTTCCTCCAGCGCCTGCAGATATTGGCAGCGAATGAAGGTATCGTTAGCTACTTCTGTCAACGTCAGTCCCCGTGCCTCCCGTGTTTGCCGCAACAGGGATCCCAGGGCTTCTAAAGAGTGTGCTGGCTCTTGCATCATTTGGCCACCTGCGGAAGAAAGGAGGCTACTGTGAGAGTTTGCACTCAGTTAGAGGCTCTGACGAGCTAATCGCGTGAGCGGGCCGGAGGCCTTAGAGGGCGCTTCCCGATCGCGTAAGCGGGACGGAGTCCTTGCGAGGATAAGCTGCTGTGCCCGGTGAGAGGGGCCAGCAAAGCTTGGAGCTCATGGGGATCCAACTGGCGGAACTGGCCTGCTTTCAGGTTGCCCAAGCCCAGTGGGCCAATGGCTTCCCGATGTAAGCTGAGCACCGGATGCCCAAGACGCTCCGCCACCCGCCGAATTTGCCGGTTGCGTCCCTCAAACAACACCACCCTCAGCCAGGAGCAATTGGGATGCTCCCTTTGCCGGAAATCCGGGGCAGGACAAAACTCCACCTCCGCCGGCAGAGTGGTGTACCCCTCTAAGTCTACTCCGTCTCGCCAATGTTGCAGAGTGGCCTGACTCGGATGCCCTTGTACCTGTACCCGGTAGGTTTTGGGCAGATGATAGCGCGGATGGGTCAGCTTCAAGGTCAAGTCGCCATCATTGGTGAGCAGCAAAGCGCCACTGCTGTCCGCATCCAGCCGGCCCACCGGGTAGAGGCGGGTTTGCCGTTTCCAAGATGGGGGGAGCAGATCCAGCACCGTCTTGCGTCCCCAAGGATCTGCACAGGTTGACAAAACCCCCACTGGCTTGTGCAGGAGCAAAACATGGCGCGCCAGATCCTTGGTCAAAGGGATCACCTGACCATCCACCTCGATGCAATCCCGCTCTGGGTCGGCTTTGGAGCCCAGCTCAGTGACCACCTTCCCATTGACCCGAACGCGCCCGGCCAGGATCCAGGCTTCCACCTGGCGACGCGAGGCCAATCCCTGCTGAGCCAAGAGCTTCTGTAGCCGTTGGGGTTCTGCCATGGGGATTTGAACAGCAAAAGCAGCAACCGAAGCTGGGGGTGCTAGGCGGCAGAGCCTGGGGCCTCCGGCCCGCTTACGTGAACGGGGTTGGAGAGCCGGTCGGACAAATCAGCAGAATTGGAGGGCAACAGCAGCATCTCCGAGTAAACTACCCGACTCCGACCGCTAAAGTGGTACGGAGCGGGCTTTCAGTAGCCCTGAGCCTGCTCTGCTCTACCAGAGAACAAAACAGGCCTGAACCTCTAGGCTGGTTTACGACAGCCCCCAAAAGCGCAATCACATTCGCACCATTCAAATCCGCATCTCCTTCCCATCCACAGTGCCCACACTTGAACGACTTGCCACTGCGGTAGGACTTGCCCTGCTCAGGGTGGATGTGTAAGCACCGGTGACAGGTCTGCGACGTGTAAGCAGGCGGCACAGGAATCAGAGAAACCCCTGCAGCCCTCGCCTTGTATTCCAGAAACTGACGTAGTTGGTAGAACGCCCAACTGTTGGCCCTGCGCCGCTCGGCTTTGCTGCGGGGTTGTTGATTGACTCTTTTCCGGATCCCTGTCAGGTCTTCCAGGGCGATAGCGCTGTTGGTAGCTTTTGCCCTAGAGACAATAGCTTTGGAGATGCGATGATTGACCCACGCCTGAAAACGTCTCTCCTTGCCAGACAGCCGTTGCAGCAGTTCTCTGCATCTGCGCCGCGAACTGCGTGTGCCCTTACTGGCTTTGCGTTGGAGTACCGCCCTCAATCGGGAGTAGTGGTCTCGGACTCGGTTCAACTGCTGTCCATTCCAGTTATCCCCTTCTGACGTATGGGCAATATCCGTCCTCCCCAAGTCCACCCCCAGCACTCTGCCCGTGCGTTGCGGCGGGGATGGCTCCGCTTCCACACAGATCTGAATAGAGTAGGAGCCGTCTTTACGCTTGACCAGGGTGGCAGATTTGGGGTTGGAGCCCGCCAGCCGTTCTCTCTGGTAGCGGCCAATCGCCAGCTCAAAGCGCTCCCGACCCTCCACCGTGGTCAGCGACACCGTCCAGTCTTTCTCGCGGAACGAAAAGATACGAGCGTCGTAGGTAGCGAAGCCCCCTTTGAACGCTTTGACGGGGCGGTTTTTCTGTTGGGCAACTTTACGGGCGCCGGCCAGCCGTCTGCAGACCTGCTGAGCCAAGTTACTGGATAAGCCGAACCGGGCACGGATTTCGCGGTAGCACAGAGACTGGAGCTTAACGGCGTTGGCGACTTTCTCGGGTGTGTTTTGGTTGACCCAGTTCAAGGCTTGGCCAAAAGCCTCCAAAGTCGCGTCCAATTTGGCGGCTTGCGACTGGGACACCTTGAGCTTGCAGGATACGGTCAGGACTTGGGTCATAGTTCTATTGTAACCTCGCATTCCTCCCGGCACTGACCCTACGGGTACAGTGCGGGGCTCCTGCGATTTCTAGCTGAAGGGCAACCTGCAGGCTCGGCCAAGGCCTCCGGCCCGCTCACGCGAAGGGAAGATTTTTGCCTCAAGGCCCCCAGAGCCGCCATGAGCTGCGGCAGAGCCAGCAAAAGGTGCTGAGTGGCCTGTTGGGGTTGCCCTTTCAAGCAGGAAACCAAAGCTTCGGTAACACTCTGGTTTAGGGCCTGCAGAGCTTGGAGTGGAGTAGCACCCCCTAGAGAGGGATCCGGTTGCAGTGGGCTTTGAACATCCATGAAAAGGCAGGAAAGGCATGGACAGCAACCTTACAGCCCTTTCGCAGGTTGACCACAACAACGCCGCTGCCCTTTGGAGCAGAGCGCTCTGGTTTGCGCAAGTGTGCCGCAGACATGGAGTCCTGTACGGATAGACGATCGGGGGAAGGGCTGTATAGCTCCCTTAAGCCTAACAAATCCAAAAACTTCAGGGCCTCCGGCCCGCTTACGCGAACGTCAAAAACTTTTCTTGGATGTTGTCCGCATTGCTGCAAAGCAAAGGCCCCTCTATCTAGTGGCCATCAAGGCAGATCCTTTGCTCTCTCGTGCAAAGCAGGCTGAGCTCCAGCGCGGATCCCTCGAAATGGTGCAACTATTCGCCGCTCGATTCGTTTTCTTCGCCCTCGGCGGTGTCCTCAACCCCAGCTTGGGATCCCTCCGGTTCCTGGGCCTCAGAGGTCTGTCTCAGTTGGTTAAGCAGAGCCAAAACGCGGGATCCCCGCTCCAAAGAGCGATCCTGCAAAAACACCACCGTTGGCACCCGTCGCAGGCTGAGGCGCTGGCCGATTTCCCGCCGCACAAAGGGTGTGGCCGCTGCTAGCCCTTCCATAGCTCGGTGTTGAGCTGTCTCATCCCCATAAATGCTG
The DNA here is from genome assembly GCF_054058195.1 of Thermostichus sp. OS-CIW-29. Classification (NCBI taxonomy): domain Bacteria; kingdom Bacillati; phylum Cyanobacteriota; class Cyanophyceae; order Thermostichales; family Thermostichaceae; genus Thermostichus; species Thermostichus sp. OS-CIW-29. The sequence goes on along the minus strand of NZ_JBSSAB010000007.1, from coordinate 23,845 downwards.
ACGAAGATGCGGGCGTTTTGCAGGTCATTGGAAACCTCGACATCCACAATGCTGACCATCCCTGCCCCAACCCGGTCATCTTTGATCTCCGAGAGCAGGATTTGGCTGACCTCTCGTTTGATCAGCTCTGCTACCCGTGCCACCCGTCGCGCTGTCGCCATTTTTGGATACCTAGGCTAACATCATCCGCAAGCCTGCTCTGGCTGGTGTGGAGCTCAGCCCTTGCCGGCTCGATCCCAAGAACAGTAGCCAATGCTACGAGCATCTCTTCCTTCCACCTTTATCCTGAGTCCATGTCCATCTTGCCTTGAGTATGAATACCTAAAGCCATCGATGGATGGATGGAGACGTGATGATCAAGACGCCAGAGGCGCTGCGGCGCTCCATTGAGCAGTTCATGCTGAATGTGACGGAGCCGCTTGACCCGTTGCTCTCGCTGAAGCTGACTCAGCTTGTGGTGATGTTGGGGGATACAGCTTACGCGATGGGATACAGCGATGGCCAGCAAAAGCCAGAGGAGCGCTGCCGCTATTGTCCCAGTCGGGTGTTCGACAGTCTAGAGCTTTGATAGGGTTCTTCAAGGTTCTTTAGAATGTAGCTTCTGGCCGCCCCGGCTCCCAGCCTTGGGGGGGGGTGAGTTGAAAGAGGCGGTGGCAACCGGCCAAGATGGGATCCCATTGCTTGGCAGCCTATGACTTCCCCCGTTTTGCTTTGGCATCGTCGCGATCTGCGGTTAGGGGACAACACAGCCCTGCATGAGGCAGCCCAGCGCAGCTCCCAGGTGGTGCCTGTCTTCATTTTCGACCCCCAGATCTTAGGGCGGTCGGACATGGCTCCGGCCAGGGTGGCCTTTTTGCTCCAGGCTCTGCAAGAGCTCCAAGAGCGCTACGCCCAGATGGGGATCCCACTGATCTGGCGGCTGGGGGATCCCTCGGTGGAGTTGCGGTGCTTGGCCACAGACCTGGGAGCCAGGGCCGTGTTTTGGAATGCCGATGGGGAGCCGTTCGCCCTACAGCAAGAGAGTCGAGTGCAGGCCAGTTTGGCCGCAGCCGGGATCCAGTCCTTCTCCTACCAAGATATGCTGCTGCACGGGCCGGGGGAAGTGTTGACCCAGGCGGGGGAGCCCTATTCGGTCTTCACTCCCTTCTGGCGCAGGTGGGCGAGCTTGTCCAAGCGGGATCCCTACCCGATTCCCAAAGGGCTACAACCGGTGTCCGGTCTGAAGGCGCAGCCTCTACCGACTTTGGCAGATTTGGGCTTTGTCTGCGACCAGCGGATCCCGGCAGCGGGGGAAGCAGCGGCTCAAGCCCTTTTGGAAGACTTTTGTCAGGGTTTGCGCATTTTGGACTACGAGCGAGCCCGCAACTTCCCGGCTGAGCCGGGCACTTCTCTACTGAGCCCCCACTTGTGCTGGGGAACGATCGGCATTCGCCAGGTGTGGCAAGCCACGCGGGAGGTGGAAGCCGAGGTGCGCAGCCAAGAGGCCGAAAGCAGCTTGCAAACTTGGCGGCAGGAGCTGTGCTGGCGAGAGTTTTACAAGCATGTCTTGGCCCACTGGCCCCACGTGGAAACCGGAGCCTATCGACGAGCCTTCGACGCCCTGGAGTGGGACAATCGGCAGGACTGGTTTCAGGCCTGGTGCACCGGTCAGACGGGCTACCCCATCGTGGATGCGGCCATGCGCCAACTGAACGAAACCGGCTGGATGCACAACCGCTGCCGCATGATTGTAGCCAGCTTCCTGACCAAGGATCTGCTCATCGATTGGCGCTGGGGAGAACGCTACTTTATGCAAAAGCTGGTGGATGGGGATCTGGCGGCCAATAACGGCGGTTGGCAGTGGAGCGCCAGTGTGGGCACGGATCCCAAGCCCCTGCGCATCTTCAACCCGGCCACGCAAGCAGCCCGCTATGACCCGGAAGGAGAGTACATCCGTCGCTATCTGCCGGAGCTGGCACGGCTGGATACGCCGGCTCTGCTGTGGGTGGGAGATGACCCCAAGGGAGCCTGGGCTTTGCGGGAACGGCGAAGTTGTGGCTATCCGGATCCCATTGTGGATCACAAGGTGCAGCAGCAGGCGTTCAAACGGCGCTACCAGGCGGTGCAGCAGGCCTACTCTAGGTCTGTTCGAGACGGTCTCCCCCCTCCTTCCTAGTCCTCTGTGCCGCTGCCCCCTCTCTCGACGACGGCAGACAAAAGGCAAGACAGGTGCCATTTGAAATGACCACAAAGCAGGTCTGTGTAGTTGTAGTCAATTCAGTTGACAATGAGACGGTGTTAAAGGCAAGATGACGTGGGGGTAGACCTCAGGAGGAAGCTTCATGACCTACAGCTTAGACCTGAGAGAGAGAGTCGTAGGGTATGTCCAGGAAGGGGGCAGCCCCACTGCAGCTGCACAGATGTACAAAGTCAGTCGTGCAACGGTTTATCGCTGGCTGAACCGAGAAGACCTGAGGCCGACAAAAGTCAAGACTCGGAAGCGAAAGATAGACTTGGTCGCTTTGCAGCAAGACGTAGAACAGTACCCAGAAGCTCGACTGAAGGATAGAGCCCAGAGGTTTGGCGTCCATCCCAGCGCTATTTACTATGCTCTTAGGAAGATGAAAACAACGCGAAAAAAAAGAGTTAAGGCACCGAGAGCGGGATTGGCAAGAGAGAATTCAAGAGAGAATCAACGACTCTAGGGTCTTGAGGGAGTTGGTTCAGAAGTATGGAAGTGAGAGTTTAGCTTACAATGGGCTCTGCACCGCTGACGCGAATGATGAGAGAATGACGAGACAGGGTTTGGGGAGATACGCACCTGTTTTATGCTTGGCCAAAGAGAGGGGAGAAAGTTTATGGGAAGAGAGAGAGCTGAGTAGCCGGTAGGAAGAAGGAGAGAGGGGGTTTGATAGCCCCGACGCTTTTTCAAGTAGCTCGAATGCGGAAGAACTTGAGGGACACTAAATGCCGAGTTTGGAGAGGACATCTGTATTGACTCTGGGCAATGGGCCGATTCAAAGGCCTAGGGCCTGCTCGGCGAACGGAAGGGAAGGATAAAGGATTTGATGAAAGCGGCAGGGCAGGAGGTGGTTTTTTGCTGAGGCCCTCGCCAGACTTGAATGAGATTGAGGGTGACTTTAGTGCTCTCAAGAGGGCAAGGATGCATGCTGATAGAGGAACTTCTGTGGATGAAGTGATAAGGCCTGCGGTCCGCTGTTGCAGACGGAACTGTTGTACTGGCTAGCGTCTCATTGTTATTTGGATTGACTATGGCGGCTATTCCAGCAGCAGCGAGAGGAGGGCTAGGGATCTTCAGGGCAGTTGCAGCACCTGAACGGGCGAACCAGCAGGGATCTGGGTTGTCCCTACTGGCAGCACAGCCAAGGCATTACAGCCAGCCAGACTGATGAGATTGCCGGAATTGAGGTTGGCGGCGGGCTGAAATTGGATCCCCTCAGGCCTGACCTGCAGCCGTCCCCAGAGATAGTGTTCCCGCTGACCGTCGGCATGCAGATCCACCGGGCTGAAGGCGGAGAGGATCTGCCAGTAGGGGGGCAGGGATCCGCCCATTTTTCGCAGGGCCGGGTGCAAAAAGCGCCAGAAGGTCACCAGGGCAGAGGCAGGGTTGCCCGGCAGGCCAAAGTAGAGCTTGGGGGGGCCGTGGGGATTGGGAAAACGAGCCACCGTCAGGGGTTTGCCCGGCTTGATGGCCACGCTGCGGATGAAAATCTCGCCTCCCAACTCCTCCAGCACCTTTTCCACCAGGTCAAAATCCCCCACCGATACCCCTCCGGAAGAGATCACCCCATCGGCGGAGGCCAGGGCCTGCTGGACGACCTGCCGCAACACCTGGAGCCGATCCGGCACGATGCCTAACTGGATCGGGATCCCACCCGCTGCCTTGACCAGAGCCGCTAAGCCGTACTGGTTGGAATCCACGACCTGCCCCGGCCCCGGCACCTGCTGGATGGGCACTAGCTCATCCCCTGTCGAGAACAGGGCTACCCGGGGCTGACGAAACACCGGCACCATCGCCTGTCGGATGGCGGCCAAAACGGCTAGCTCCGCTCCGCCCAAAGCCTGCCCTGCCGGCAGGAGGGGATCCCCCTGGCGGGCAAAGTCTCCCTGAGGCCGGACAAATTGGCCCCGCTGCGGACGCTGCAAGAGGCGAACGGTTCCTGGCGAAGGTTGCTGCGTGTATTCCTGCATCACCACGGTGTCCGCACCGCCGGGCAAGAGGGAGCCGGTGTAGAGACGCACCGCTTGTCCGGGCTGGAGCTCTCGGGTGGGTGCCTTTCCGGCGGGGAGAGTCTCGATCACCTGCAGCTCACAAGGGATCCCCGCTTGCACATCTTCATGGCGCACGGCATAGCCATCCATACTGGAGGTGGGATGGGCCGGAAAATCCTGGGGGCTATACACAGTTTGGCTGAGAACGCGGCCTTGGGCGGATCCCAGCTCCACCCACTCTGTGCCCAGCGGCTGAACCGCCTGCAAAATCAGGGCTTCTGCTTCGGCCACCGGCAGCATCACGGCTTTTAAACCCCCTTCTCCAACACCTTTCTTCAGCATCCAGAAGTCGGTTCCGCCAAGGCCATTAAATTACAACTTAAACTGCGAACAGCAGCCATGAATTCCGACCTTGGCATGAGAGGTGTATGACCAGGATCCCACCAAGCCCCAGAGCTGGCAAGAAGTCGCAGCAAGTTGCCCATTGGGAGCTGCAGCTCTTTCGAATTCGGGATCCCGGTCTTGTTGGGGAGATGGGGATCCCGGCAGCGTTGCAGCCGGCCACAGGCTATCTGGCTGCCGCGGCTGCGGAAGCTGGATACTGGTCACGTAGCGGGCGTAGCCTTAGAACGACTGAGCCACCAGATAGCTCGAGCGCAGCAAGCGAGGTGTCCATGTTAAGTGCCGCCGTCATCCTCACGATCTTCCTTGGCTTCTGGGGAGTCGTGGTCAAGCGCAACCTATTATTGAAGATCCTATCTATGGATGTTATGAGCACCGGGGTCATCGCCTTCCTCGTGATCTGGGCAGCCCGGAGCGGTGTGTTCACCCCCATCTACAAACCCTGGCGCGAGCTGGACTATGCCGACCCGGTGCCTCAGGGGATCATCCTCACGGCTATCGTCATTGGCCTATCGGTACAAGCCTTGATGTTGGTGGGGGTGATGAAGCTCTCCCGCAATCATCCCACCCTCGAAGTCGAGAGCATCGAACAGGCACTCGCGTCAGGGGCGCGGAGCACTTTTACCGATGACTGAGCTGACGCTGGTGTGGGTGGCATTGCCCTTTCTGCTGGCCTTCACAACCTACTTGATGCCAGCCCTAACCCGTCCCAGCCTGGTGGGGATGGCCGCGCTGACGGTGGTCTATGCGGTGCAGCAGGGGGGCTTGCCCGGCACAACCGCCACACCCCTGGAGCTACAGCTTTTGGATCACTTCGGGGTGACGCTGCGGATCGATGCCAATGGAGCAGCGATGCTCTTGGCTCACGGCCTGGTCACGCTGGGGGTGGCGCTGTATTTGGATAGACGCTTTGCGGGCAGCCGCTTTCTGGCCATGCAGCTACTGATCGTGCACGGTAGCGCCAACGCCGTCATCATCAGTGCTGACCTGATCAGCGTCTACGTTTCCCTGGAGGTGCTCAGCATCGGCGTGTTTTTGCTGCTGACCTATGGGCGGCGGGCTGAGGGCCAACCCACAGTGGAAGAAAATGCTCCGCACCGCGATCGCCAGCTCTGGGTGGGGCTGCGCTACCTTTTCATGAGCAATGTGGCCATGCTCTTCTACCTGATGGGCGCAATCCTGGTCTATGTGCGCACGGGATCCCTGGCGATGAGCAGTTTGGTTATGGCCGACCCCACGGCCTTGGCGCTGATTGCTGTGGGTCTTTTGGCCAAGGGGGCGATCTTCGTTGCCGGCCTGTGGCTGCCCCTCACCTACGTTACCGCGGATCCCGTTGTTGCGGCGGTGCTCAGCGGTTTTACGACCAAAGCAGGAGCCATGGCTTTGGTGCGCTGCAGCGAGGCTTCGCCGGTCTTGGCCCAGGGGTTGCCCTACTTGAGCGCCGGTTCAGCCGTTTTCGGGATCCTACTGGCCCTGATGGCGAGCACGCCCCAGCACCTTCTCGCCTGGAGCTCGGTATCGCAGATGGGATTTGTGATTGCTGCCCCTCAATGGGCAGGTTTGTACGGTCTTGCCCATGGGTTGGCAAAGCCCTTGCTGTTTGTTGGAACAAGCGTGACCCATCCCTGGCGTTGGCCGATGCTGCTCTTGGGGACGGCTTCCCTGGCAGGGGTACCCGGCAGTTTGGGGTATGCGGCCAAGGCCCTCAGCTTGTCTGCTCTGGATCCCTGGCACGAGTGGCTGCTGGTGGGGGTTACCGTCGGCACCACTTGTTTAGGCGTGCGAGTGCTGCGGGCACCTGTTTCTCCAATGAAGGGGGCAACCACCTCTGCAACTCCTTGGCAAGATAAAGTGGCACTGGTGCTTTGGGGTGGGGGCTTGCTCTGGGGCTGGCTACCGGCGGCCTATGGCGCTGACAATCTTCTCAAAGCCCTGCTGAGCCTAGGCGTTGGGATCCCCCTAGGCTGGTTTTGGGAGCGGATCCCTTTGAAGGGAGGGTCGGTGAACGAAGGGCTGGAAGCAGTGGTGGGCGGCTTGAGCATAGTGTTGGTGCTGGTTTGGGCTCTGTTAGCTGTGGGGAACTATGGGACGCTACCCTGAGTTGGGTCTATTGGAGATCGGCCTGCGCCTCTTGATTTGGTTTCTGCTGACGGGCAATCTGAGCTGGGACAATGTGGCCATCGGGGTGGCGGCAACGTTGCTGCTGCCGCGCCAGGCTTCCGCACCGGTGCAATGGCGGGATTGGGGGCGAGTGCTCCAGGAAATTCTTCTCGCCATCCCAAGAGCCTACTGGGAAGCCTTCGAGATGATCCTCAAGCCCCACACTGTTGAGGAAGTTGTATACAAACAAACCCTGCCCAACCGTTCAGCAGGGCTGGTGTTTCTGGATATTTTTTTAATTACCTTCACGCCCAAAACCATCGTGCTCAATTGCAATGCCCAAGGCACTTATGAAGTCCATGTGCTCAAGCCGCGGGAGGACGTGTGAACCTACTGCTGTTTCTCCTGACCCTAACGCTGTGCTTGCCCCTGTACGCCGCTTGGCTGAAGGAAGATATTTGGCAGACGATGCTCGCCTTTGCCAGCTTGGCCACAAAGACGGCCATCCTGATTTTGGTGGTGTCGGTGGTGCGGGATGATTGGATGATCGGGATTGTGGGGGTTTTGATTTTGTCGGTGGGCAATGCGGCCTTAATGCTCTTAGCTCATGTACTGAAACGGCTGGAAATGCTTTAGAAAGGCCCTGGGGGTAGGTATGGAAGTCTGGGTGGAAGGTCTGAGCTATCTGTTGTTTGGGATTGGTGTGCTGTTTTGGTTGTGGGGAACGGCGCCGCTCCTTGGGGATCGCTCGATTTTATTTAAGCTGCACGGCCTTTCGGTGTCGGACACCCTGGGCTCTATGAGCATCATGCTGGGGCTGCTGTTGCGGATCCCACGGGAATGGCCCCTGTTGGTGTTGGCACTGATCTCCCTGGCTATTTGGAATACCATTCTGGGCTATGTGCTGGCGTTTTGCTCGCAGCGCAAGTCCCTATAGGAGGGCAGGATGGAAGAGACCCTGTTGCTGGTGATGGCGTTACTCCTGCCCCTGACGGCAAGCTTGGTGGTGACCCAGACCAATCCCTATCACGCCCTGGTGATGCGAGGGATCCTGGGGACAATTGCCGCCTTGATCTACGCGCTGTTTGGGGCGGCGGATGTGGCTCTGACCGAGGCGCTGGTGGGCACTATGCTTTCCATTACCCTCTACGCCATTGCGGTGCGCTCTTCGCTGAGTATGCGCCTGGGCGTTCTTGAAGGCAGCCCTGTGCTGGAGGCCAGTACCTCAGCAGCACGGCAGTTGTTACAGCAGATGCGCCAAGGGCTACAGCGGTACCACATGCGCTTGGAGTTGGCCGCCTATGGGAGTTCGGAGGCGTTGGTGGCTGCTCTTCGCAGCCGAGAGGTACACACCATTGCCCTTGAGCCCGGTGGAGAAGCAGCAGAGTATCGCCTGGTTACACGCGTACCCCGCCTGCAGGCCATTTTGGCGCAGCAAGCTCTGGCCGCTGAGGTGATGGCGACATGAAGTGGGTGTACGGGATAGCGGTGCTGCTGGCAGCCCTACAGCTCATCGTGGGCGAGGTGGGATCCGTGTCCCCCAATCCCACAGCGGGCGTGGCCTTAGTCGAGGCGGTGGAGATTCTGGCCACCGAAAGCGGTGTGCCCAACGCGGTGACGGGTCTCATTCTGCGCAACCGCCTCTACGATACGGTCTTTGAAGTGGTGGTGTTTTCCACGGCTATTTTGGGCGCCCAATATCTGCTGGCGGATGAGCAGCCGACAGCCAATGTAGCTCAATTTACCGATATTCCCTCGATTGTGTTGGCGCGAGTGGGAGCCACCATTTCGGCTTTGATTGCGGTGGAGCTGGCCATTCGAGGGCACCTGACGCCGGGCGGGGGCTTTGCTGCCGGGGTGGCAGGAGGGACAGCCATTGGCTTGGTGGCGATCACCGCCTCTTCCGCCTGGATGGAGGCCATCTACAAACGGTGGCGGGCTGCGATGTGGGAGAAGCTGTCGGTGGTGACGTTTATCGGGGTGGCCGTGGTGGCTCTGGCCGGCTGGGAATTGCCCAGAGGGGAGTTGGGGGATCTGTTTAGCGGCGGTTGGATCCCGATTCTCAATATTCTGGTGGCGATCAAAGTGGCGCTGGGATCCTGGGCGGCAGTTTTGATCTTTATTCGCTACCGCGGCTTGTTATGAGGGTCTAAATGGGTTAATGAGAGGTACCCCTGTCCCGGCAAAATCACGGACATTGCGAGTAACCAGGGTAAGTCCGTAAACCAAGGCTGTAGCAGCCAGTTGTTTGTCAATCGCATTTTGAGAGTAAACTACCCGACACCCGCGCTACGCGCAGGGTGCGGGCTTTATCCCAATCCCTAGCGGCCCCAGAGGACAGCTAAGTTTCGGAATTTCAGGCGAGTTTACAGTCGCCCCAAGGAGAGAGATTACTTGAGCAGCGTTATGGTCAGCATCCCCTTCCCACCCACAATGTCCACACTTGAACGACTTGCCATTGCGGTAGGATTTACCCCGCTCAGGGTGGATGTGCAGGCATTTATGGCAGGTCTGACTGGTGTAGGCAGGCGGCACCAGCACCACAGGCACTCCAGCAATGGCAGCCTTGTAGGCTACAAACATCCTGAGCTGGCAGAACGCCCAGTTGTTAATCCTGCGCCGCTCAGCCTTACTCCGAATCTTCTGATTCAGGCAATCTCTGATGCCTGTCAAGTCTTCAAAAGCCAGTGCCGCACCAATAGCCTGGGCATCCCTGACCAAGGTTTTGCTGATGTTATGGTTCAGCCATGTCTGGTAGCGCCGTTCTCTCCCAGAGAGCCTTCTCAGCAGCCTCCTAGAGCTGCGAGTGCGTTTGGATTGAACCTTGGCGCGTACACGGCTGAACCGGTCACGGACGGCCTGGATGTGTTCTCCACTCCAAGAGCGTCCGTTGCTAGCGGTGGCGATATCCCGCCTGCCCAAGTCAACTCCGATTACCTTTGGAGTTTTGCCGGTTGGGGGAGTGTCCAGCTCAACAGCGATGTTGATGTAGTAGTCCCCTTGCTTGGTTTTGGACAGGGTTGCACTTGTTGGCTCCTGGCCTCGCAGAAGCGCTATCTGGTAACCACCGATCTTGAGCTTGAGCCAAACCCGTCCGCTCATCAGGGTCACGCCCACGGCCTGGTCGGACTCTCGGTACTTAAAAGTACGCGCGTCCAAAGTCAGACTGGTGGGGCGGAACTTGTGGACTTGCTTCACCGCCTTGGCATTGCTAATCACCCGACGGAGCGCCTGACAGACGTGGTTGGCTTTCAGCCCCGTTGCTGCCCTTACCGGCCGATAGACCAAGTGGTGCAGCTTGGCGGTGTTCCAGCAGTTCTTTTGTTTGGCGGTGTCGAGAATCTGGTTGCAAGCGTTTGCAAAGCCCTGCAAAGTGCGGTCAATTTCTTGACGCAACTCTTGTGGGACTATCAGCTTGCAACGTACAGAGATAGTCTGGCTCATGGGCTTATTGTAGTTCATCCAGACTTTGGCCGGCAAACCTATATAGAGGAGGGCTTTCCTCCCGACACCAAGCCTGCGGCTATGGTGCGGGCCTCCAGCCCGAAAATTTGGTGATCGGCATAGTCATCGACAACCGTTTGCAGCCACCTCTCCAGAAGGTTGGCTTGCAGATGATCGCCGCGATGGCGCATGAGTTCAACGCCTCGGCGGAGTTCGCCCAGCGTGATCACGCTGATGTAGATGCGGGCCTCTTGCTCAATGGCAGTTTGAAGAAATTCTTGAACCCCGGAGTTGGCTTGACTGTGTTTGCGCAGCTCACTGATGACGTTAGTGTCAAGCAAATACGTCATGGGCAGTGTTATCTTGCACCCGCTCAAAGTCTGAATCGTTGCCAACGTTAGGTATCGATCTGAGCACTTCGGCAAAGGACTGTTTCGCAGGCTGGAGTAAGACTTGCTCTAGGATTTTGCGGTGTTCGGCCTCTGCACTAACGCCGTGACGACTAGCCCTTTGTTTGAGAGCTTTGACAATGGCTTCGTCAACATTGCGAACAATTAACGTGGCCATAGAGCGTTTCCTCGATCGGCAGATCCCTGGGCGGCTTTGCTGCGACGATAGCATTGATATCATCTAAAGTTCAAGTTTTCCCGTCTATTGATACTGATGAAGAAGCTGCCCTTTTGCGGGTTGCCCCAGAGAACTCCTGCCTGCCAGGGATCCAAGCTCTGCCTGCTGTGCATAGCCTTTGAAAGCGCAACACTCAAAAAAGAGGGATCCCGATGAGCAACTTGACCTGCAGGTGACCTCTACAATAGAAGGCTGACTCTGCCACCTGGTGGGATCCCTATGCCGCGCCGCACCGATATCCACAAAATCTTGCTCATTGGAGCGGGGCCGATCGTCATTGGCCAAGCCTGCGAATTCGACTACTCGGGCACCCAAGCCTGCAAAGCCCTGCGGGAAGAGGGCTATGAGGTCGTTTTGGTCAACTCTAACCCCGCCACCATCATGACGGATCCCAGTATGGCGGAGCGCACCTACATCGAGCCGGTGACGGTGGACTTTGTGGCCAAAATTATCGAGCGGGAGCGCCCTGATGCTTTGCTGCCCACCATGGGCGGCCAGACGGCCCTCAACGTGGCGGTGCAACTGGCCCAGCAAGGGATCCTGGAGCAGTACGGGGTGGAGTTGATTGGGGCCAAGCGGGAGGCCATTGAAAAAGCCGAAGACCGGGATCTCTTCAAGCAAGCCATGCAGCGGATTGGCTTGGCCGTGCCCCGCTCTGGCCTGGCCCACACCCTGGAAGAAGCCAAGCAGATTGCCCAGGAGATCGGCTATCCCCTCATCATCCGCCCGGCCTACACGCTGGGGGGCACCGGTGGTGGGGTGGCCTACAACCAGGAGGAGTTTGAAGAGATCTGCGCTGCCGGCTTGGAGGCCAGCCCCGTTTCCCAAATCTTGGTGGAGGAATCGGTCATCGGCTGGAAGGAGTTTGAGCTGGAGGTGATGCGGGATCTGGCGGATAACGTGGTGATCATCTGCTCCATAGAAAACATCGACCCGATGGGGGTGCACACTGGCGACTCCATCACCGTGGCCCCGGCCCAAACCCTCACCGACAAGGAATACCAGCGGCTGCGGGACTATGCCATCGCCATCATGCGGGAAATTGGCGTAGAGACCGGGGGATCCAACGTGCAATTTGCCGTCAACCCTGCCAACGGTGAGGTGCGGGTGATCGAGATGAACCCGCGGGTCTCCCGCTCTTCTGCTTTGGCCAGCAAGGCCACCGGCTTTCCCATCGCCAAAATTGCCGCCAAATTGGCAGTGGGCTACACGCTGCCGGAGATCCCCAACGACATCACCCGCAAAACTCCGGCCAGCTTCGAGCCCACCATCGACTATGTGGTCACCAAGATCCCTCGCTTTGCTTTTGAAAAATTCCCCGGCGCAGAGCCGGTTCTCACCACCCAGATGAAATCGGTGGGGGAGGCGATGGCCATTGGCCGCACTTTTCAAGAATCCATCCAGAAGGCCCTGCGTTCTTTGGAAATCGACCGTCCCGGTTTTGGCAGCGATAGGCCGGAGGTTTTCCCCAAGCCGGAGGAAGTGCGGGCCAAGCTGCGCACCCCCAACCCCTTCCGCCTGCTCACCATCCGCACCGCTCTGCTCATGGGCTTTTCTGCCCAGGAGATTGCCCAGCTCACCCACATCGATCCCTGGTTTATCGACAAGCTACAGGAGTTGGTGGAGGTGGAGCAAGCCCTCAAGGGGCGGGAGCTGGGATCCCTGAGCGCTGACGACTTGAGACACCTCAAGCAAATGGGCTTCAGCGACCGACAAATTGCCCACCTCACTGGATCCACGGAACATCAGGTGCGGGCCTGCCGCAAAAGCCTGGGGGTGATCCCCACCTACAAAACTGTAGATACCTGCGCCGCCGAATTTGAGGCTGCTACCCCCTACCAGTACTCTACCTACGAGAGCGAGTCGGAGATTTTCCCGGCCCGCAAAGAGAAGGTGATGATCTTGGGAGGTGGCCCCAACCGCATCGGCCAGGGGATCGAATTCGACTACTGCTGTTGTCATGCTGCCTTTGCCCTCAGCCGCCTGGGTTACGAAGCGATCATGGTCAACTCCAACCCGGAAACCGTTTCCACCGACTACGACACCGCTGATCGCCTCTATTTTGAGCCGCTCACCCATGAAGAGGTGATGAACTTGGTGGATGCTGAGCGGCCGGTCGGCCTGATCGTGCAATTTGGCGGTCAAACCCCGCTCAAGCTGGCGCAGGGGCTGGCGGCAGCCCAGGCTCCCATCTGGGGAACTTCCCCCGATTCCATCGACATTGCTGAGGATCGGGGGCGCTTCGAGCGCATCTTGCGGGAGTTGGATATTCGCCAACCGGCCAACGGCATTGCCCGCAGCGTGGAAGAAAGCTTGGAAATTGCCCGCCGCATCGGCTATCCGGTGGTGGTGCGGCCCAGCTACGTCTTGGGGGGACGAGCCATGGAGATCGTCTATTCCGACCAAGACCTGCAGCGCTACATGCAACTGGCGGTGGCGGTGGATCCGGATCGTCCGGTGCTGGTGGATCAGTTCCTGGAAGAGGCGGTGGAGGTGGATGTGGATGCCATTGCCGACCGCACCGGCGCTGTTACCATCGGCGGCATTCTGGAGCACATCGAGCAGGCCGGGATCCACTCGGGCGATTCGGCCTGTGTATTGCCCAGCCGCACCCTCAGCCCCGAGGTGCTGCGGGTGATCCGCGAGTGGACGGTGAAGTTGGCCCAAGCTCTGAAGGTGGTGGGCCTGATCAACGTGCAATACGCCGTCCAAAAAGGTCAAGTCTATATCCTGGAGGCCAACCCGCGCGCCTCCCGCACCGTCCCCTTTGTCAGCAAGGCCATCGGCCATCCGCTGGCAGACTACGCCGCTCAAGTGATGAGCGGCAAAACTCTGGAAGAGCTGGGCTTTACCCAGGAGGTGATCCCCTCTCACATTGCCGTCAAGGAAGCGGTTTTGCCCTTCCACAAGTTTCCCGGCACCGACACGCTGCTGGGGCCAGAGATGCGCTCCACTGGCGAGGTGATGGGCATTGACACGGACTTTGGCCGCGCTTACGCCAAAGCCCAACTGGCGGCGGGGCAGAATCTGCCTCTCCAGGGGACGGTGTTCATCAGCGTCAGCGACCGGGATAAACAGGCGATCATCCCGGTAGCCCGCGAGTTTGTGGGGCTGGGCTTTCGCCTGTTGGCCACCGAAGGCACCCAAAAAGTTTTAGCCGAGCACGGGATCCCGGTGGATAAAGTCCTCAAGCTGCACGAGGGGCGGCCCCACGTCATCGACGCCATCAAAAACCATCAGATTCAGCTCATTATCAACACTCCTTCCGGTGTCGAGGCGCAGCAAGATGGCCAAAAGATCCGCCGCACTGCCCTGGCTTACAAGATCCCTCTGGTGACCACCTTGGCAGGGGCCAAAGCCACCGCGGCTGCCATCCGTGCTTTGCAGTCGGGATCCCTGCAGGTGAAGTGCTTGCAGGATTTTTTTCCACCCAGGAATGCCCCAAGCAAACTTCTGGAAGCCCCATGAAGAGCCCATAGGGTCTTGCCGGCAGGAGAAAAAGCGGATCCTGAACGACTTCTCTTTCTTGAACCCATTCTTGAGAAACATCTGCTCAAGCTTGGCTGCCATCAACTGCCAGTGACCGACCTTCGCCGGGAAGCTCTCAAAGACCTCCAAATTGCAACATATCGGTGCTGATTTGTATCGACAAATCCATTTTTTTCACATTCCCGTTGCGGAAGTTAGGGATCCCTGTCGGCATCCCTAAAACTGTCTAGCCTGAAAGGAGAGGATGCTTTTAGCGGTCGGCGCAAGAAGACTTTTACCCCGTTCCCGGAAGCCGACGAAGAATGCTCTTGTCTTTACCAGGAGTTGGCCTATGAGTACTGTAGTTCGCCGCTCCTTGGCTGCGCGGCAGCTCTGGAGTTGGAATGGCTTTTGCCAATGGATAACCAGCACCGAAAACCGGCTTTACATCGGCTGGTTTGGCGTATTGATGATCCCGACCTTGTTGGCAGCAGCCTTTTGTTTTGTAATCGCTTTTATTGCTGCTCCGCCGGTGGATGTGGATGGGATCCGCGAGCCGGTGATCGGCTCTTTGATAGGGGGGAACAATCTCATCTCGGCGGCGGTGGTGCCCACGTCGGCGGCCATCGGCTTGCACTTTTATCCCATTTGGGAAGCCGCCTCTTTGGATGAATGGCTCTACAACGGCGGCCCCTACCAACTGATCGTGCTCCATTTCCTGATCGGGGTGTGGTGCTACCTGGGCCGGCAGTGGGAGCTGAGCTATCGCTTGGGCATGCGTCCCTGGATTGCGGTGGCGTTTTCCGCTCCGGCGGCGGCGGCTACGGCAGTGCTCTTGGTCTACCCCATCGGCCAGGGCAGTTTCTCGGAAGGCTTGCCCCTGGGGATCGCCGGCACCTTCTACTTCATGCTGGCTTTCCAGGCGGAGCACAATATCCTCATGCACCCTGCTAGCTGGCTGGGGGTGGCCGGCGTCTTTGGCGGCGCTCTGCTGGCCTCCCTGCACGGCTCCCTGGTGATCTCCAGCCTAATCCGCGAGACCTCGGAAGAAGAGTCACAAAATGCCGGCTACCGCTTCGGGCAGGAGGAAGTCACCTACAACTTCCTGGCCGGGCACTACGCGTTCTTGGGGCGGCTGGGGTTCCCCGGCCTGGGCCTGAGAAACAGCCGTTCCGTCCACTTCTGGATGGCGGCCCTGCCCACGGTGGGGATCTGGGCGGCGGCGATAGGTATCGGCCTGATGGCCTTTAACTTGAACGGCTTTAACTTCAACCAGTCCATCCTGGACAGCCAGGGCCGCTTCATCCCCACCTACGCCGATCTCCTCAACCGCGCCAATCTGGGGATCCAGGTGATGCACGCCCCCAACGCCCATCATTTTCCCTTGCTGCTGGCGGCTCAACCCTAAGGCAGGCTAGGGGCAGTCCAGCCGGAAAGCGCGGTGAATAGCTTGCAAGGCCGGGATCCCTCGATCCCGGCGCACTACACAGCTCACCTTGATCTCCGAGGTGGCGATCATCTCGATGTTGATTCCGGCTTCGGCTAGGGCTGCAAACAGGCGAGCAGCCACGCCAGGGTAGGTTTCCATCTCGGCGCCGACAATGCTGACCTTGGCAATGTCGTGATCTGCGTCAACGCCTGCCGCCTGGAGCTCTTCGGCCACCTGCCGACAGACTGCCTCAGCAGCCATCGCTTGATCCTGAGGCACGGTAAAGGCAATGTCGGTACTGGGGATCCCGTTGTGGTAGCCCCGCTGGCTTTGGATGATGGTGTCCACGATGATCCCGGCAGCCGCCAAGCGCCCAAACAAATGGGCGGCAGTTCCCGGACGATCCGGCACTTTGCGAAGGCCCAGCCGCGATTGCTTCAAATCCAAGGCAACACCGCGTACCGGGTGGCTGTCTTGAGGAGCAGCCGGCATCTTTGCCCGATGCAAGTGGGGGATCACCTGGAACGACTCTCCCAGAGCCAAGGCGGCATCCCCGGCCCGCTCCGCAGCCACCACACAGCTCACCTTGATCTCTGACATGGAGATCATCTGCAAATTGATCCCGGCCTCGGCCAGCACCTGGAACATTTGCGCCGCAATTCCGGGTCGGCCCATCATCCCCACCCCGGCAATGCTGACTTTGGCCACCGCCTCATCCACAATCACCGCTGCACACTGCAGCTCTTGGCCAATCTGCCGGGCAACGGCTGCAGCCTCGGCCACCTGCGACCGACTGACCGTAAAGGCAATGTCATTGGTGGGCTGGGGCACGGATCCCTGCGGCAAGGAGTCCGTCCCGCTGGCGCAAGAGGCTGTGAACTGGAGGGACTGCAAAATCAAATCCACATTCACCCCTGCTGCCGCGATCCCCTGAAAGAGTTGGGCGGCAATGCCAGGGCGATCCGGCACCCCCACCAACACCAACTTGGCCTGATCCCGATCCAGCTCCACCGTATCCACCGCCAGGCCCAGCTCGATACTGCTGTCGGCAGCACGAGGACGGGGGGGAGGAGAAAGAATGAGAGTGCCCTCGCATCCCGCCTGCAATGGCTCCAAGCTGGAGCGCACCCGCAGCTTCACACCGTAGTTGCGGGCAATTTCCACCGAGCGGGGATGCAGCACCTGGGCCCCCAAGCTGGCCAGCTCCAACATTTCATCACTGGTGATCTCCGGCAACAGCCTGGCCTCAGGCACCTTACGCGGATCCGTGGTGAAGATCCCCGGCACATCGGTGTAGATCTCACACAGCTCTGCTCCCAAAGCCACTGCCAAGGCCACCGCCGTGGTGTCGGATCCCCCCCGACCTAGGGTGGTGATCTCCAGCTCCGCCAGGCTGGTGATGCCCTGAAACCCGGCCACCACCACCACCTCTTCCCGCTCCAGGTGCTGCCACAGGCGGTCGGTGTGGATGTGCAAAATGCGGGCCCGGCTGTGATCCCGAGTGGTGACAATGCCCACCTGGGCTGCCGTCAGGGAAAGGGCAGGACACCCCAAGCGTTGCAGCGCCAAGGCCACCAGGGCAATGCTCACCTGCTCACCGGTGGAAAGGAGCATATCCCATTCCCGCAACTGGGCCGGCGTGGTCGGGGATCCCTGCAAGATCTGCTCCCCCAAGCCCACAAGGCGATCGGTTTCATCCCCCATCGCCGAGACCACCACCACCACCCGATGCCCTGCCTTCACCGTGTGGGCCACCCGTTGGGCCACGGCTTGGATACGCTCGACAGAGCCGACAGAGGTACCGCCGTACTTTTGAACGATTAAGCTGCGTTCCATGAGAGAAGAACGAGGTCAGGGGCGGTTTGGATCCTACCCCGGATCTAGGCCAAGCCCAGCCCATTTTGCAAAAACGGCGGCACCGGCAGCAGGATCAGCACCAGCAGCGTGAGCATCCCCAGCCCCAGCAGATCTCGGGCCTCGTCCAGTTCCGTCACATCGTTGAGGGCCGGCTCGTCGGCACTGGAAATCACAAACAGCAGCAGCGCCCAGAGCAACAGCCAAGGCTGCACCGTCAAGGCCAGCAGCAGCACCAACCAGCGGGCTACCCGGCCTACATTCGCTCCCATCTGCTGTCCATACACTGCGTGGACAATGTGCCCTCCATCCAGTTGGCCCACCGGCATGAGGTTAAAGGCAATCACCACCAAGCCCAGCCAGCCGGCAAAGGCCAGCGGGTGCAGCTCGATCACCTGCCCCGGCTGCAACTGATCCCCCAGCACCATGCGGGCCAGAATTGCCAGCAGCACCGATAGGCGCGGGTCAATGCGATGAAAACTAATCGGGGTCGGCTGCCCCTCCGGCACCGCGGGAGGATCTGCAGGCGCTGAAAACAACAGCCCCAGCAACAGCATGCCCAAAGCAACAAGACTCCCTGCCAGCGGCCCAGCGGCGGCGATATCAAACAACACCTTGCGGTTGGGCACCGGCTCTTTCAACTGGATAAACGCCCCAAAAGTCCCTAGGACAAAAGGCACCGGGATGAAATAGGGCAGCGAGGTTTTGATGTGGTGGCGGCGGGCCACCCAGTAACGAGTCCACTCATGGGATCCCAAAATGGCAAGGATCCCGACCGCATAGGGCAATCCTTTCATCAGAGAGGGCAAATGCAGCAGCCGGTCAGGGCTAACCCCAGCCGCGTGGGCCCCAGCACTGAGGGTCGTCCAGAAGGTGAATAGCAACAGCCCCAAAGCCAGCAGCGGCAACTCTCGACTGTCCGCCAGGGAGCGCCGCGCCGCCGGGTTGGGCACCAAGGCAAAAAAGGGCTTACCGGCAAACCCCTCCTGCAGCACCACCAAAAAGCGTTTGCCGAAAGTGGTTTCCACGTTTTGCTGCACCCGCTCATAGGCTTCACTGGGATCCGCCCGCAAGTTGCCCCGGCAGATGATCGCCTGGGGGCGGTACTCCACATTTTGCAAATAAAAGACGTTCCAGGGGAAGCAATGGCTCAGCTTCTCCCGCGGCACTTCGGAGATGGGGGTGTGGGCAAGAGCCAGCGAGACCGGATCTGCGGCGCCGTCTTCCTCCTCTTCCTCTGGCTCAGGTTCCCCAGCCGGCGAGGGATCCGCTTCTGGAGAGGAGTTTTCCACCTCTGGCCGAGGGCCTCCGGTTGAGGGTCGAATACCCCCTCGTCTCACCAAGGTCATGCTGGTAAAGTAGGAGGTGAGAAACAGCAGCAACATCAGCAAGGGAGGCAATTCGTACTGAAACACCTGACGCCCCAGCACCCAAACCAAAGGGGGCAGCATCATCACCAGCCACAGGATCCGCCACGGCACCTTCGAAAGGCGGGCCACACTTTTTTGCAGCAGCAGGTAGGTTGCAGAACCCACCAGCGCCAACAGGATCCAATCTGCCATGAGTTCAAAAAACGGAGGAGAACACCTCTACCAAGCTAGCGGCAAATCCAATCCCCTCGCTACAGCTTGCAGCCGGGATCCCTGAAGAGCCAGTTGAGGCTTGGCCTGCCCATAGACCGCCACCATTCCGGGGCAAACTTTTCATTCGCGCGAGCGGTGCGGAGCACTTTACTTCTTGTCAGCAGTGGGGCGAAAAAGAGGGATCCCCTTGAGGCGTGCTTATGCTGCCGGCGTCCACTGCACAGCTTCGCCCATGGGCCCCAACCTCAACCCAGTATCTATTCTGGCCAAAAGGTATTCCCTGTCATGCCTCGCAGGGTGAAATAAACAAATAGAAGCAACAAAAGGGATCCCAGCGTAACCATAGCCGCCGCTGTTGGACTTTTGCGATACAGGCCGACAAAAGGCTGGAGGCCGGCCCAGATCCCCCCCAGCAAAACGGTAATAAAGTAAGTGGGATAACGGGAGACATTCTCCACAAACTGGTCTTCCAGTCTTCTGGGGGGCTGCGGTTGTGGCATAAGAGGCTGGGGCTCCAACTCCTTTTTTCTCAGTGTGCCATAGGTAGCTGTCAACCATCTGGAGGCTGGCCATCTTCAGGGAACTGGCGGCAACTCAAAAAGTGTAGTCATCTCAAACTAGATTGAGACACTCCCCAAACGCTCCGCGCCGCTGCCGCGACCCCCCAGCTCATCTCTCTGGGAGAGGGGGGTTGGAGAGCAAGGCAACGGAAATGTTTTATTCCTATTCAAAATGACTATAAATCTCCTCCATTGGCGCTCTTTTGGCAGCCGAGCAACCTCGGCTCCCCAGCCGCTGTGGCACCAACCGACCGGTAAGCAGCCTCTCTGCTGCTTGGCTCACAGCCTCCGCGAGGGAGAAAGTCCATCGTCCCCTCATATCAAAAAGAACATCTACTTCACGAAGAGTGGTTGGAGCGAAGGGGAGACTGCGCAGATTCAGGAAACCGAGAACCTGATATGGTAGGCGTTATCCTGCCTGATCTGCTCTTTTGCTCAGTGCAG
This sequence comes from Thermostichus sp. OS-CIW-29, assembly GCF_054058195.1. Classification (NCBI taxonomy): domain Bacteria; kingdom Bacillati; phylum Cyanobacteriota; class Cyanophyceae; order Thermostichales; family Thermostichaceae; genus Thermostichus; species Thermostichus sp. OS-CIW-29. Next base: position 3,722 of record NZ_JBSSAB010000007.1, on the reverse strand, counting down.
CCTCCCCTCTTCATAGACTGATGCGAGAATTGCCCTCTGATCCTTCCAATCGTGCCGGCGTACCCTTTGGGGATCAGACCCTGGCTCTGATGCGCGTCCAGGAGGCCCTGGATCAATTGGAGGCAGCCATTCTCAGTAGCCCTCGCCTGTTTTGGTCTCGCACCCTTATTGAAGAGGAAAAGATTCTGGAGCAGTTAGACTTTATCCGCCTGAACCTGCCGACAGCCCTGGAGGAAGCGGAGGAACTGCTGCGCCAGCGGGATCGGATCTTGGCAGAGGCCAATCGCTACGCCCAAGAAATTGTGGCCGCGGCCCAACGTAGGGCTGAGCAGCTCCTCAACGAATCGGCGATTCTGCGACAGGCCCAAGCTCAGGCGGAGCAGTTATTGCAACAAGCCTATCAACATAGTGAGGAGGTGCGGCGACAGACACTGCAGGAATCGGAGCGCCTGCAGCGGGAGGCCCACCGTTACGTGGATCAGGTGTTGCAAGACTTGGAGTTGCGGTTGGTGGAGTCCTTACGGGTGATCCGCAACGGGCGGCAAAATCTGCAGACCTAACAGAGAAGAGTCAGACTGGGGCTTGAGCGCTGCCTTCAACCTGTGCCAGGAGCATTTTTATCCCGCGTTGTGCAAGTCTTTTGGAGCGGTGGGTTAGGGATCTCCTGAGCAGGCGAGGGACGGCTCCCCTCGCTAGACTTGAGCAGAAGACGTTCCCCAGCGGCCCTTGACATCCTCTCTGCCCATCATCCTTGGCGTATCAGGCGCTTCAGGGATGCTCTATGCTGTGCGCGCTCTGCATGTTCTGCTCAGCCTGGACTACCGCGTCGAAGTGGTGGCCTCCAAAGCGGCCTATCAGGTGTGGCAGGGAGAACAAGGGGTGCTGCTGCCGACAGACCCCCGCAAGCAGGCCCACTTTTGGCGACAGCAAGCCGAGAGCAGCGGTGGATCCCTAGTTTGTCATCGCTGGCAGGATGTGGGGGCAACCATTGCCAGTGGCTCCTATCGCACGCAGGGGATGTTGGTGATCCCGTGCAGCATGGGTACAGTTGCCAAGTTGGCTGCCGGCTTGAGCTCGGATCTGCTGGAGCGGGCTGCTGATGTGCAGCTCAAGGAGGGACGACGCTTGGTGGTGGTGCCGCGGGAAACCCCCTTTAGCCTGATCCACCTGCGCAACTTGACCACTCTGGCAGAAGCGGGGGCGCGCATTGTTCCGGCCATTCCAGCTTGGTACCACCAGCCGCGTACCATCCTAGATTTGGTGGATTTTGTGGTGGTGAAGGCGTTGGATCAGTTCGGTATTGATGGCGATCTCATTCGCCGCTGGCAGGGGATGCGCCAGCATCAGATCCTCAAGCTGCCCCCTGATCTCTGAGCGGGATCCCTTTTCCCGGCGGCAGGCTGGGATTTGGCTTGGGGGTGTTCCAAGCTGGGGGGGGCCCTGTGCCGATAGCCCTCACTTGTGGCACCTTGCCGGGAATAGCTCAGATCACTTGCTGAGCTAGCCGACTCGGGGATCCCGCTGAAGGGGGGTGGGCAAGTCAGGGCAGGTCTCCAGACTGGCCGCCCATTCCCCGATGAGGGTGTTGACCCAGTGAGGCAGCTCGTCGTGGGCGCAGTGGCCTACTCCCGGCAGCTTCACCAAGGTGAGGGCAGGTTGCCAGCGCTTAAATTGGTCTGCCAAAAAACTGGGCACTGCCGGATCTTCTCGGCCCCAAAGTAGCAAGATAGGCATTTTTAGGGTGGGCAGCAGGCGTTTGGGGCTGTCGAAGCGGCGGCAGAGAATGGCCCTCAGACCGTCCAAAAACACGTGGGCTGCCCCCGGCTCAAAGGCCGGTCTCTGGAAGATCTGCACCAGCTCGTCATCCACCTGCTCATCCCGCTTGTAGACATTCTTGATCCAAGCTCGTAGCACCTCGGTTTGTCGCAGCCAGTTGAAGAGGTGGGGATAAGTGAGGGGGCACCCCAGCAACGACAGAATCCCTTCGCAGAGGGCTCGCACCAGAGCATCCCAGGGAGGGGGTAATTCTTCGGGGTGAGGCCCATCGGCACAACTGATCAAGCACAAGCCTTTCACCATTTGGGGATAGCGGGCGGCGGCAATGACTCCCACCAAGCCCCCGATGGAATGGCCCACCAGGATGCTGGGCTGCTGAATGTGAGTTTGCCAAAACTCGTGTACCTGCTCCACCCACAGATCAACGCTGTAGGCAATCTCCGGCTTGGCACTCTTGCCAAATCCCAGCAGGTCGAGGGCATAGACGGAGCGCTGGGATCCCAGAGGGAGAATGTTGTGGCGCCAATGACCCACTGACGCTCCAAATCCATGGATTAAAAGGGCCGGAGCTGCCGTCAAGTTGACGACACCGGCAGGGGTTTGGGCACGACTGGGGGTGTAGGTGAAATGGATGGGCCAGCCCCGCCAATGCCAGGTTTGGGAGTAGCCGTAGCGAGGCAAAGCCGACAAGGGATCCCTGTCGCTACCCGTTGGGGAAGAGGAGGGCGCATCAACAGAGGAGAAACCGGGATTGCCGACGGAATTGGCGCTGACCCGAGCAGAAGGGGAAGGATGGGAGTTGAGTCTGTGCAAGGGAGGAGTGGGTGACAACAATAGGCTCATCTCCAATTTAGGCTAGACCAATCTTAGTGGTTTTCTCGGCTCGCCCAAAGCTACTTTGCTACCGGTTCTTCTTTAGGACATGCCAGCATGACTGTGCCCCTGACTCCAGACCCAATGAATGAAGCCTTCCAGGTAGACCCAATCACTGCTGCCAGCTTCCGCCAGATCGATCAAGAGATTGGCCCCCACCCCTGGCAAGGGATCCCTTATGAGGTGGTGCGCCGCGCCATTCATGCCACTGCCGACTTTGAGCTACGGGATCGCTTTTTCTTCGGCCCCAACGCCGTCGAACAAGCCCTGGCAGCCCTGCGGCAAAAGCGGCCTGTCGTTGTCGATGTCAGGATGGTGGCAGCTGGGATCCAGTCAGGTCTGAAAGCCCAAGGGATCCCCCTCTACTGTGCTTTGGACTGGGTGGAGGAGCCCCGTTGGCCCGGTCAAACCCGCGCCGCCAATGGGATGGTGAACTTGGCACGCCGCTATCCAGAAGCCCTGTTTGTCGTTGGCAATGCCCCCACCGCGTTGCTGGCTTTGGTGGAGGAGATTCGGGCACAGCGGGTCAAGCCGGCTTTGGTGATCGGAGTGCCGGTGGGATTTGTGGCGGTGGAAGAGGCCAAGCAGGCGTTGGCGCAAACGGATGTTCCCCAGATTCGGGTGGAGGGCCGCAAAGGCGGATCCCCAGTTGCTGCTGCCATTGTCAATGCCCTTCTCTTGGCAGCTCAACGGGATCCCATCCCCAACTGACTAGAATTGAAGGGATATCTTCAGACCTTTCCCATGACCCCAGAACAAGAGGAGTGGCTGATTCGCAACCTTCAGCAACAACAAGAACAAATCCAAGAAATGCGGGCCGAGCAGCAGCGGTCGGCTGAGCGCTTTGAGGCTCAGATGGTTGAGATGCGGCAGGGCTTTGCAGCCCAAATCTCCGAGATCCGGGCTGAGCAGCAGCGGTCTGCCGAGCGCTTTGAGGCCCAGATGGCCGAAATGCGAGCCGAGCAGCAGCGGTCGGCTGAGCGCTTTGAGGCTCAGATGGTTGAGATGCGGCAGGCCTTTGCAGCCCAAATCTCCGAGATCCGGGCTGAACAGCAACGATCTGCCGAGCGCTT
>NZ_JBSSAB010000006.1:0-100227 GCF_054058195.1 Thermostichus sp. OS-CIW-29 | reverse complement strand
ACAGAGGATGCTTGGTCGGGCATGAGGAGTCTGTCGCCGGCAGAGGGATCCAAGGATTCGAATCCGGCCAAGTATCCCGAATACTCCAGATAATTGACACTTATCTGGAGTATTGTCTCCACAGACGTTTCCATGAGCAGGACGAAGCCCTTACCACTTCCTCTCCTGGAAAACCCCTCAGAACCGGCAATCCAGGACAAGCTGCTCCTCAGGAGGAAGCCTCGCCTTGGCCCGGTGCAGGGTTGGATCCATCCAAATCGGACGATGGCCCAGACAGATCCAGAGGATTAAAGCGGTTCATGGCTGTCCTCAGTCCCTCTTGCCAGCAGCACTCCACGGCCTCTACCGCCGTATTCAACACCCGCTCCAGCACCTCTTGTTCTGCAGGCGCAAATCCCCCCAACACATGCCCGACCACATCTTGGCTGCCCTTGGGTTTGCCCACCCCCAAACGCAGCCGTGGAAACGCCTCGCTCCCCAAGTGCTGAATGATGGACTTCATGCCGTTGTGCCCACCGGCAGAACCGGATCCCCGCAGGCGCAGACGACCCAGCGGCAGGTCCATATCGTCGTACACCACCAGCACAGAGGCGAGATCTAACTTGTACCAATCCAGCACCGCCCGCACCGATTGGCCGGAACAGTTCATATAAGTTTCCGGCTTGAGCAAGCGCCGCTTTCCTCCCAGGGCAAACCCTTCTCCGTAGCTGCCTTGGAACCGCTTTTCCAAAACCAATGGGATCCCCCAGCGCTGCGACAGCCGATCCACCACCATAAAGCCGCAATTGTGGCGAGTATTGGCGTATTGAGGGCCGGGATTGCCCAAGCCCACAACAAGCTGCAGGGAAATCTCATCTACCTCCTTGGGCTTGACCTGGGTCACAACGTTTCTCGCCTCCTCGAGCTAAAGTAAGGCATCGCTGCTTTGAGTGGTGTTGGCGTGTTTTTGGGCTGCTGGTCGCCCCGAAGGTGTCAGATACCCAGCCGGACTGAGTCGGGACAGCGGTGAGGATCCCTGGGGGCAAATGGCTCGCCGCCCATGACTCTGCCATTGTTTATTGTCAACGCTCATTGTGAACGCTTCTGACCAACCCTGCTATGAGCCTGCCCACCCCCTTCGGTCTTCACCCCAGCACAACCGAATTCGATGCCTCGGATGCCCTGCGCCTCAGCCAGCGTCTGATTCAAGTGGGGATCGCCCTCTCCTCAGAAACGGATCTGCAGCGGCTGCTGGAGTTGATTGTTGCTCAAGCCCGAGAACTGACCCACTGTGATGGGGCCAGCCTTTTTGTCCGAGAGGGGGAGGAACTGCGCTTTTTCGTGGTCAACCGCCATGAGGAGCTGCGGGATCTGCGCCTGCCCCTCAGCCCTTCCAGCATTGTGGGCTATGTGGTGCTCACCGGGGAGAGCCTGAATCTGCCAGATGTCTACCGCCTGCCCGCCGACCGGCCCTATGCCTTTAACCCACAGGTGGATCGGCAGACCGGCTATCGCACCCGCTCCTTGCTCACTGTGCCCATGCGGGATCCCTCAGGAAAGATCCTCGGCGCCCTACAACTGTTGAACCGCCTAAAGCCGGATCACCCCACCCCCCTAGCTCCTGACCAAGTGGCCGAGTGGAGCCAACCTTTTTCTGAGCTGGAAGTTAGCGTGGCAGAAGCCTTGGCCTCCCAGGCGGCGGTTGCCTATCAAAACGTCCAATTGCGGGAAGAGCTCAAATCTGCCCACTTCGAGACCATCTTCTGTCTGTCTGTGGCCGCAGAATACCGGGATCAAGATACCTCCTTTCACCTGAAGCGGATGAGCAACTACTCTCGCATCATCGCCAAGCACTTGGGCCTATCCAGCCATGAGCAAGAGCTGATCTTCTACGCCAGTCCCATGCACGATGTGGGCAAAATCGGGATCCCGGATGCCATCTTGCAAAAGCCGGGGCGTCTGACCCCAGAAGAGCGGCAGATCATGAACCGCCACCCTGAGATTGGTTATGAGATCCTCAGCAAGTCCGACTCCGAGCTGATGAAAAAGAGCGCCATCATCGCTCTGACCCACCACGAGAAGTTCGACGGCAGTGGGTATCCGCGCGGCCTCAAAGGAGAAGGGATCCCTCTAGAAGGGCGGATTGTGGCCTTAGCCGATGTATTCGATGCCTTGGCCAGCCGTCGCCCCTACAAAGAAGCCTGGGCTTTGAATGAGGTCTTTCAGTTTGTAGAGGACAACAGAGGCAGCCATTTCGATCCGCAAGTGGTGGCCGCCTTTAACCGAGGACGCAGCGAAATTCTGGAAATCTACCACCGCTATCAAGAAACCCGCTAAATCCAGCTCCAGATCAATCAGGGATCCAAGATACCAACCCAGAACATTCAGCTCCAAAGGGATCCGTCCCAGCAAACCGCAAAGAAGGGATCCCAGGCCATCCTTCCCGCACAATTCTGCAAAATCCTATGGGCAGGAGATGGGATCCCAGGGCAAACTGAAGGTGGTCGATTTTCTGCAGGAATCACCCCATCAAAGGCCGATCTAGAGCCGACTTTTTGTGTTGCTCTACACATTAGCATCCAACCCATCTGTACCCAACGTGTGCCGAGGATCCCTGTGATGGCTACCCTGACAAATCCACCCACTCCTACCCTATCGATCAACACCAAGCTGCGCGATTTGGCCTTGGTGGAGTTTCAGGTGAGCGAGTCCACCCCTTGTGAGAACGTGGTGCGCCGCCTAGAAGATGACAGCAGCCTTTCAGGAGTCATCGTGCTGGACGAGCGGTCACAGGTGCGGGGAATGTTGACCCGCCGCGCCATTCTGGAGTGGATGCTCAGCAAGCCCTACGGCCTGGATGTGTTTTTGAAGCGGCCCATCAGCTCCATGGTAGAGTTCCATAGCCGGGATTTTCTCTTGCTCCCCGGCGACTGCGATGTCATCCAAGCAGCCGACCGAGCTTTCCAACGGCCCGAAGAGACCATCTATGACCCCGTGGTGGTTCAACTGGGATCCCAGGACTACCGCCTTCTCGATGTGCCGGTGTTGTTGGTGGCCCAGGCCCAGGTGCATCTGGCCACCCAGCGCAAGCTACAGGAGCAGCAGGAAGAGATGATAAGGATCTTGGCAGAGCTGGAGCAGGAAAAAAACCGCAGCCTCCAGTATGCCCGGGATCTGGAGCGGCAAAAAGCCGAGATCCTCAACCAAAACCTGGCCTTAGATATGGAACGCCGGCGGGCCCAACAGCGCTCTGAGGAGCTGGCTCGCCTCAATGCCCGCATCATCGAGATTAGCTCGATCCTCTCGGAGAAGGGCAAATCCACCTTTGCCGCCACCTTTGCTGGGGTAGAAGCGGTGCGCACCCTCTTCCAGGAAATTGCCGACAACAACCAGGAGCTATCCCGCGAACTCAAGGAGATCAACACCATCGTGGATTTGATCGTGGAGGTGGCAGGATACATTCGCCTGCTCTCCTTTAACGCGGCTGTAGAGGCCAACCGCAGCGGTGGTGCCGGTGGCTTTGGAGCCATTGCCCAGGAGATCCGCAAATTGGCGGGACGAACCACCGAGGCCAGCAACCGCATTCGCGGCCTAGCAGAGCGTATCCAGCGCCAGAGCCAATCCACCCTGCAATCGGCCCAAAGCAGTGCTGAGGTGGTGCAATCCCTTTACCAGCAGGCCCAGTCGGCTCAGTTGGCCCTAGAGGAGCTGCAAACCCTGTTGGAACGAGCCCAAATCTAGCCTCCCTTTTGAGATTCTTCTGGATCCTGAGAGCCTGAGGTTGCCATGGTGGCTAGGGGGCAGCTTTCCCCTCTCGAATCTCATAAGTATAAAATTGCCCAGCCACGGCAAGGGTTTCAAAGTGGTAGGTGGGCAAGGAAATCCCCAGCGGGCCAAAGTTGAGCAACGACAAATCGGTGGTGTAGAGGCTGAAAAGGATAAAATTCTGCCGGCGGGTTTGGCGCATGAACAGAGCTTCTAGTTCGGGCTGGAGCTCTCGGACAAGGGCATGACATTCCTCAATCAAAGTGACCAAGAAAGACGGGATCTGAGCGCAGTATTCTCGCGTAGCGTAGGCGGCCAGTTGTTGCCCTGCATGGGTTCTGTACTCTTCTAAGGTGGGATTGGTGATGGCCAAAGCAGCCACTCCTCCCGCCAAAACCAGCCCGGAAAGCAAGGAAAAGACCTTTAGCATCGCAGCCTCCGAAACCAGATTTTCCATTCTGCTACAGGCTTGAGCCACCTCAACAGGGATCTTCCGGCAGAAGCCAAAGGGTTCTGTCCCGCTGACGCAATCGACCAAAGCCGACCCGTCGATCCCGTAGCCCTTTCGCCAGCCGCCTGCGCGGGATCAACAGCCAAACGCTCTACCCCGAAAGGACTCCTAGGAACCCGGTTCACCGGCGCTGCACGGCAACAGTGTTCCGGCAAGCCCGCAGAAGGGCTATATCCCTTGATTGAGTTGCCGGCCCACAGGTTAGGATGGGATCCGACGCGCAAACAGCTTGCTGCTCTCTATGGAACTTGCCGATCTAAGACGCACCCTAGAATCGCTCACCTTGCGCCTGAGCAACGCTCAGGACTATCTTTGACCTGCCCCACTTGGAGCAACAGATTGCCATCCTAGAGCAAGAAGCCTCGCAGCCGCAGTTTTGGAATGATGTAGAGGCAGCCCGCCGCCACCTGCAAAAGCTCAACAGCCTCAAGGCCTCCTGGGATCAGGTGCACCGCTGGAAGGATCGCCTGGAAGATGCCGCCAGCGCCCTTGAGCTGCTCCAAGAAGAGCCCGATCCGGAACTCTTAGCCGAGACAGCGGGATCCCTGGCAGTGGTGGAGCGGGAGTTGGGCCAGTGGGAGCTACAGCAACTGCTCTCCGGCCCCTACGACAAAAACGGTGCCATCCTCACCATCACCGCCGGCGCAGGGGGAACCGACGCCCAGGACTGGGCGGAAATGCTCCTGAAAATGTACACCCGCTGGGCACAAAACCAGGGCTACAAGGTCAGCCTCTCGGAATACTCCGAAGGCGCCGAAGCCGGTATCAAGTCCGCCACCCTGCTGATCGAAGGCCCCTACGCCTATGGGTATCTTTCTGCCGAGAAGGGCAACCACCGCATGGAGCGCATCAGCCCCTTCAACGCCAACGGCAAACGGCAAACCAGCTTTGCTGGCGTAGAGGTGATGCCGATTCTGGAAGAGGAAAGCGAGTATGAGCTGAAGATGGAAGATCTGGAGTTCGAGACCTCCCGCTCGGGTGGAGCAGGTGGCCAAAACGTGAACAAAGTGGAAACAGCAGTGCGGGTGATCCACAAGCCCACCGGCATTGCTGTGCGCTGCACCGAAGAGCGCTCCCAACTGCAAAACAAAGAGCGAGCCATCCAGATCTTGAAGGCCAAGCTGATCGAGATGGAAGAAGAAAAACGCAGACAAAAGCTGGCCGAGATTCGCGGCGAGATGGTGACTCAGGGCTTTGGGGGGCGTATTCGCACCTACACCTTCGATCCTTACAAGTTGATCAAGGATCACCGCACCAACGCCGAAACCTACAATGTCGAGGCCTTTATGAACGGTGAGCCGAGCGAGCTGATGCACTTTATTCAAGCCTACTTGCGGCAGGAAAATGCCAAGCAAGCCGCTGCCGTTTAGAGTCGGCTCCAGCGCTCCCACACTGCCTGCATCAGAGCAAGCCGCTCCTCCGGTGAGGCCATTTGGAGCTGAACGGGATCCCCTTCTGGAAAGACCCCCCCTACCCCCCACCCCACAGCTCTGGGGCAAGCCGTCTTCTCCTGCAGGGATCCCGCCCAAGCCAACCCGTGCCAGGCGCCGATGGGAGTCTCCAGCGCCGAAGAAAAGACCAGATCCAGGCCGGGATGGCGGCTGAGATACTCTCGCAGCGCGATGCAGGAGCCCACCAGAGACGGCTTCACCACCAGGATCCCTTTCCATCCTGACCGATGGATTGCTTGCAACTGCTCCAGGCAGGCCACCGATTCATCCAAAGCAACGGGGGTTTGGTACTGGCGGCTGAGCTCCACCAAATGGGCGTGCTGATCCGGCGGCAGAGGCTGCTCCAAAAACTCAATCTTGCCCGGCGAGTCCTGGTTAAGCCGATCACAAACGGCCAGCCACCGGTGGGCCTCCGCAAGCGTTAACCCCCCATTGGCATCCAAACGCAGATGGGATCCTGGTGGCAACCGCTCCAGCCATTGCTCCAGCTTCTCCAACTCCTGCTGCATGGGATCCCTCCCCACCTTGAGCTTGTACACCGACCGCGTGAGTGGGACGGAGTCCTTGTAAGATTCCGGCGGCAGGGTCTCCCCCAAAAGTTCACAGAAAGAGAGTAGAGAGAGATCCTTGTTCAACCAATCGGGATCCCGACAGGCCAGCCAAGCGCCTTCCAACCCAAACCGGCAGGCCGGCGGTGCTTCTGGGATCCCCAAAATATACGCCTCCGACAAAAGAGGGGGCAGCTGCCGACAAAACGCCAGAGCCTGCTCTAAGGTCTCGCTGCCAAACCAAGGGATGGGAGCAATTTCCCCATATCCCTGACAGCCTGTCTCCCGATCTGTAAGTCGGATCAGGATCCCTTCCCGAATAGACCACAGGCCGTGGTGGGTGCGCAGGGGCCGCCGAAGGGGGCGCCGATACAGGCAGAACGCAAAGCCTAGCACCTTTTTCTCCGCTTCCAAGGATCCTCAGAGTGAGGAGCTACAAGTAGAGCATCTCAAAGATTAGAGAAATGTTGCAAGCGAGATAGCGGGACTGATGTTCTTGCTGTAGCTGAAACTACAGAATTGAGTTGAAGACATAGCGTATCTTCCTGCCCTAAGAAGTGCTTCCTTACGTATGATTAAGGAAAAAAGCAGCAGATTCTGAATAGAGCATCACTTTTCCCAATAAACCTGTGCCACTGAGGAATCGCGGGTTCGGGTTTGGGTGGTAAATCCAGATTGAGTTGCCTGCACAGCTAAAACTTAGGAGTCGATGATGAGTACAGCCATTCCCGAAATCACCAAAAAGCTTTTGGAAGCCAAAGCTGAAAGGGGATTAACTTTTGCTGACTTGGAAGAGAAAATAGGCCGGGATGAGGTGTGGATTGCAGCGGTCTTCTATCGTCAAGCCAGTGCTTCCGCAGAAGAAGCAAACAAAATTGCCGAAATCTTAGGCTTGGACGCCGCTGTCGCTAAACAATTGACCGAATGCCCACTGAAAGGCTTAGGGCCAGTGGTGCCGACGGATCCCTTAATTTACCGCTTTTACGAGATTGTTCAAGTTTACGGCATGCCAATCAAAGCCGTGATTCATGAAAAGTTTGGCGATGGAATCATGAGCGCTATTGACTTCACCCTAGACATAGAAAAGGAAGAGGATCCTAAAGGAGATCGTGTTAAGGTGATTATGTCTGGTAAGTTCCTGCCCTATAAAAAGTGGTAGCAGTTAAAACATCGGCTCTGCTTCTGCCAAGGCCGCTTCCGGCCCCACCAGAGCAATGGCCGGGGGGGTCAGGTAGGTTTTTGCGGCTTGATGGAGCTGCTCTGGGGTGAGTTGCCTGACCCTCTGCAAATACTGCTGGTCAAACTCCATGCCCAAGCCCAAAATCTCGTACCAGCCCACCAGTTGGGCCACCTGGGCATTGGTTTGTTTGCTGAGGGCGTATTGGCCCAGAAGTTTGCGCTGCGCCATTTCCACCTCCGCCGGATCGAGGGGATTGGCCTGCAGACGGTGGATTTCTGCTTGTAGGCGTTCCAGAGCCACCTGGGTGTTCTCTGCTGCAGTGCCCATGTAAACCCCAAAAGGGGCGGGATCCCGGCGGGTGGCAAAAAAAGCCGAGACCTCATAGGCCAGGCCACAGCGCTCCCGAAGTTCCACAAACAGACGGCTGGATAGACCGCTGCCCAAGTAGGTGGCCAACAGTTTCAGGGCCGGATAATCCGCAGAAGCAGCAGGGGATCCGCGAAACCCAATCAAGATTGTTGTCTGCTGAGTGGGCTGGGGCAACCTCAGCAGTTGGGGATCCCTCAGAGGGGGCAGGGGAACATCCCGATCCTCTGGAGAGGGGCCGGGAACAACCCAGTCCCCCAAAGCCGCTTCCACCTGGGCAGCCATTTGCTCCGGCGGCTCTGGGCCGATCACCACCATCACCATTCCATTGGGACGACAGTAGGCCGCGTGATAGGCCACCAAATCCTCGCGGGTCAGGGATCCCACCGTTTCCAGCCGTCCCAACCCCGGCAGAGCGTAGGGATGATCCCCATAGAGGGCTTGTTGCACCTGCTCGAAAGCCAAGCTGAAGGGCCGTTCCTGTTGGGCGCGGATGGCCTGCAGCATCAACGCCTGCTCTCGCGCCACCTCCTCTTCAGGAAAACTGGGATCCCGTAATATCTCCGCCAGCAAATCCAGCAGCTCCGGGAAATCGGCAGCCACACAGCGCAGGCTCACCTCGAAATAGTCGGCAGAACTGTCCACCGATAGCCAGGCTCCCAGCGATTCCACCGCAGCAGCAATGGCCTGGGAGTTGCGCCGATGCGTACCTTTGGTGAGGACAGCTGCCATCAAGTGGCTCACCCCCGCCTGTTGCGGCCGCTCTGCCCGGCTACCACCGCGGAAAAAACAGTGGGCAGCCAAGATCTCCACCGTTGGGTTCTGGCCCAGCAACAGCGTGATGCCATTGGCCAAAAGGACGCGCTGTAAACGGCCACGTTGGGTGGCAAGCAGAGCAGAGTTCATGCAGGCAAGGGATCCCGTCCAAAATCCGAAAGTCAAGAGTCCAGAGCGTCGAGGCAGCGCTCACCGACAGGCCAGTTGCAGCTCCGAAGCCGCCGCTGTACCCAGGGCAGTCGGCTTGAGAACGGTGACCACATAGGCCTCCAAAGACAAGTACTGCTGGGCCAACTCCCGGATCTGAGCCGGAGTAAAGGATTGCACCAGCTCCAGGTACTCTTGAATGCGCTGCACCCCGCCCAACGTCTCGTAGTAGCCATAGATGCCCGCCAATTGGCTGGGGGACTCGGCGGAGAACAGAAACTCATGGATGAGCATACGCCGGGTGCGATCCAACTCCGCTTGGCCAATGCCATCCTGCTGCAGCTTTTCGATCTCGTGCAGAATCGTCGCCTCCACCCGCGCCACATCCTCCGGCTCCAGTTGAGCCCCAATACAAAACAGTCCCCCCTCCTTCAGCACCAGCGAAGAACAGCCAATGGCCCTCACCCAGCCCCGCTGTTCCCGCAGCAGATGCACCAGCCGCGAAGTACGGCCATCTCCCAGCACAGAAGCCAACATCTCCAGGCCACAGGCTTGCTGCCAATCGTCAATGCCAACAGTAGGCCAGGCCAACTTCAGGCGGGCTTGCTCCAAGCGGGCATGGTCGCTCTCCCGGCGCAGGATCCCTTGGGGACGAGGCTGGGGCGGGATGGGGGGGCTGGCCGGTGCTGGCCCAGCAGCAGAGCTGCCAAACTGCTCCTCCACCAAGGCCAACGCCCGCTCGGGATCGATGCCACCCGTCACCACCACCGTCATGGATTCAGGCCGATACCAAGCGCGGTGGTAAGCGCGCATCACCTCAGGGGTCAGTTGCATCAAGCTTTCCGGTGTGCCCAACACCGGTCGTCCATAGGGATGCTCCCCATAGGCGGTCTGCATCAAAAGCTGATAGGCCGTGTAATCCGGGTTGTCGGCGGCGCGGCGAATTTCCTCCAGAACCACCTGCCGCTCCCGCTCAAACTCCAGATCTGGGATCCCGGCCCGCAAAACCACCTCTGCCAAGTAGGGCAAGGTATCCGCTAGGTCAGCAGCAGCCACCGTAATGTAGTAATGGGTGTAGTCTTGGCCGGTGGCAGCATTGGTAACTCCTCCCCGTCCTTCGACGGCCCAATCCAGCTCACCAGGAGCCAGCCGCTCGCTGCCCTTAAACACCATGTGTTCCAGAAAATGGGATAGGCCCAGCCACTCCGGCGGCTCATGGCGTCCACCTGTCCGTACCCAGACGTCAACGGTTACAGAATCGGCAATTGGGATGGGATGAACGATAACGCCTAGCCCGTTGCTCAGTCGGTGGGTGTAGGCGGGCAAGAGACGAGGAAAGCGGTTCAAAATTCTTAATTGATGGAGAACAGTCTTAATTGTAGATGGAGAGGGTCTCCCGGAAATAGTATCTGAGACTACTTTTCTTGGTCTTCTCTCCCCGGCTTGCGGAGGCAAAACGCTCCGCCCCTTTTGGGGAACCTTTTGTGGAAGAGGAAGAACCTAGGCGCCTTGGGCCGCCCCCTGTCCACCCATCTCCCCAACTAAGGCTCTTGATGGAAATCCGGGGATCCCTGCCAAGCCAGACTGGGGGATCCCTCTCCGGCCAGATTGTCCTCCACCTGAAATCCAGGGGGCCATTCTTCGCTATCGCGCACCCGCTGCACCACCTCTTGGGGCAGCACGACCCCCAACTGCCGGGCAGCCATGGCCACCACATCCCCCCGGTCGATCAAGCCAGCAATGGCGCCGGTGGGCGTGAAAACCAAAATGCGGCGGGGTTCCGCCTGGCGCATCATCTGAATCACCTGGGGAATGGGGGTCTCTTCTCGTACCCCCTGCAGTTGCTCCATCGGCTTGAGAATAGCCTTGAGGGTGAGGCGATCCCACTGGCTGCGCTCGATGTCGTTGAGCAGTTCTGGCCTGACCAACCCGCGATAACGGCCATCTTCCTCGGCAAAATAAACCTCCGCTGGCTGAGTTGGAGCTTCCGGCCTGAGAGAAGAAGGCACCAGATAGCGATCCACAAACTCCCGCAGGCTCATGTTCGCGTCCAAAACCCGAAACTGGCGGGTCATCACATCTGCAGCTTTCAGGCGGGCCAGCACCTGCTGCAGTTGCGCGTACTGGCTGTAGCGGCGGGCGGTGTTCAAAATAAACAGGCCGATCAACCCCACCCAGAGGCCGTTGAGGCTCCCCCAAAATACCACCAGCAGACCTAGCCCCACCAAACCCCAGCCCACCCCCTGGCCGGCTCGGGCCGCCCACAGCATACCCTTTTGCCGATCCCCTGTCCAACCCCAGATGGCCGCCTTGAGCATTTGCCCCCCATCCAGAGGCAAGCCCGGCAGCAGGTTAAACAGGGCAATCGTCAGGTTGATGGCAGCCAAGCTGGCAAGGGTTGAGGCCAGCATCGACTCCGGCACAGCCCAAGCCCGGGCCACGCTGAAGAAAACAAACAGACCCAAGCTGAGGAGAGGGCCTGCCACCGCCACGCAAAAAGCCCCAAGGGGGCGGGGAACTTCCCGCTCAATCGCCGCCATACCCCCAAAAATAAACAGGGTGATGGAGTTAACCCGTACTCCATAGGCGCGGGCCACCAAGCTGTGGGCCAACTCATGGGCCAGCAGAGAAAGAAACAACCCCATCGCCGTCAACACCCCGTAGGAGAGCACCAGCAGGAGGGCCGCCGGGAACCAGGTGTAGTCGATGAAAAAGGGGATCCCCCACAAGCTACCGATGCGCAGGCGACTGGTCATGACGATACAACTCCTTACACAGCTCTCACTGGGGAGAAGGCCCAGGAAGGTGCTGTTGAAGACGACAAGCAGCCCCTTAACTTGGGATCCCTCTCCTCCACTGTAGCCCTTCTGCCGGGCCTTCCGTTCCCTTGCGGCTCCCCCGGCAGACAGCGGGCCTGCCCTATCCCTAGAGGCTCTTAAAGATCTTCTCAGAGCACAACACTACCTACAACACCAGACCCCCGAAGATTGTGATAACGTGGTTGGGCATTGGGTCGGCGGGGCCAACCAGCACTCAAAAGTTGGAACGACCGAGCTTTAGCAGGGGAGCTTTGCAGGAGGGGTGTGGCTATGGTGTGGACTTCGTCCCACTCAGGCGAACAGAGCGAAGAAGTGCAGGGACTTGATCCCGCTGAAACGACGGGATCCCTGCCTCTGGGCGAGTTTCCGGCCACAGCCCCGGCGGCCAGCCCGGTGTTCTACCGCACCTACAGCCGTCGCCGCCCAGATGGCAGCCGCGAGACTTGGAGTGAGGTTTGCGATCGCACCTTGGCCGATATTGCCCGGTTGGGGCGCTTCACCCCTCAGGAGCGGCAGTTGGTAGAACGTCTGCAGCGGCAGTTGAAGGCGTTGATCTCCGGTCGAGCCTTGTGGGTGATGGGCACCGACTGGATCCAGAAGCCGGAAAACTTCTCCGGTGCCTACAACTGCACCAGTTTGGCGGTGGTGGACTGGCGGGCCTTTGGCCTGATGATGGATCTGGCCATGATGGGCTGCGGCACGGGAGCGGTGCTGGAACCCCAGTTCATCCGCCAGTTGCCCCCCATTGTCAACCGCCTGCGGGTTCACGTGAAGGGATCCATCGGCGCCACCCCTCCCGAAGAGCGGCAGGAACACACCCGCATCCACCGGCAGGGATCCCAGGTGCACATCCAGGTGGGGGACAGCCGCCGCGGCTGGGTGGAGTCCTACCAAGCGCTGCTGGAGCTGGCGTCGGATCCCAGCTTTGGGGGCCAGGTGGAAGTGACAGTGGACTTGAGCGATGTCCGCCCGGCTGGGGAGCGGCTGAAAGGGTTTGGGGGCGTAGCCAACCCCATTAAGCTGCCCGGCTTGTACGAGCGCTGTGCCGCCATCCTCAACAGGGCGGTAGGTCGGCAACTGAACTCGGTGGAGTGCTGTTTGCTCATCGACGAGGCGGCGGTGGTGGTGGTGGCGGGAAACATTCGTCGTAGCGCTGGCATTCGTCAGTTTGCTGCCGACGACCAGCTGGGATCCACCGCCAAAGACAACCTCTGGCAGCAGGACGAAAACGGCAACTGGAGAATTGATCCCGAGCGAGATGCCCTGCGCATGGCCAACCACACGCGGGTGTTTCACCGCAAGCCGACGCGGGAAGAATGTATTGAGGCCGTGCGCAAGCAGTTTTACTCCGGTGAGGGCGCCATCCAGTGGGCCGGGGAAGCTGTAGCGCGGGCCAACGCCGACCTGCTCAACACCCCAGAGCTCAAGCGGGAGTTCCTCGACGTCTATGCCTCGCAGGGGCCAGAGGGAGCCGGACGCTGGATAGAAGAGCGGCAGGCAGCTACCGACTCTCCGTTCCTCCAACCCCCGGCATGGCATAGGGTACAACGGTACGGGCTGAACCCCTGCGTTACGGCCGACACCTGGATCCATACCGGCGACGGCCCGCGCCAGGTGAAAGACCTTATCGGCAAGCAGCACAGCACCTATGTCAACGGCGAGCTATTCAGCACCACGCCAGCCGGGTTCTTCTACTCTGGCACCAAGCCCGTGCTCAAGCTGTTGACCGAGGAGGGGTTTTCTCTGCGGCTGACAGGCAACCATCGGGTTCTCAAGGTCATCGCCCAGACCCCAAAGGCACAGTACACCGAATGGGTGCCGGCAGAAGACCTGCGCCCGGGCGACCGCATCCTGCTGCACAACCATCGCCATCTAACCCCGTGGGATGGTGAGGGAACCTGGGAGGAAGGCTGGCTCCTGGGGAATTGGTTGGGCAACGGCAGCCTTGCGACGACCCAGTGGAACGACACAGCTGTATTGCGCCACTGGCAGGATACCCAAGACGAGATGAACCCATATGCGGTTCAGCGGTTGCAAACTGCGGTGGGGTGCGAACCTCGCCGGCCAGAGACCTGGTATCACCCTGAGCTGAAGTGTCGGGTTATCCATTCCACCGGCTTGGCAAGACTGGCGGCCAAGTTCGGCATAGCTCCAGGACAGAAAGAAATGACTGCGGCAGTCGAGGCCACCAGCTGCGATTTCCACCGCGGCTTCTTGTGCGGCCTGTTTGATGCCGATGGCAGCGTGCAGGGGCTTAGCGTGCGGCTCTCCCAAAGCAACCTGGACACCCTCAAAGCCGTGCAGCGCATGCTTGCCCGCCTGGGGATTGTCTCGGCCATCCGTCCCGCTGGATATCACCTGCTGCCCGCCAGCCAGCGCCAGCCAGCCGCGCAGCACGAGCTGGTTATCGCTCACGAGCTGGTTATCACTAAGGACAACCTGCACCAGTTTCAAGCAGTAGTGGGCTTCCGCGAACCCCGCAAAGCCCAGAAGCTAGGCGAACTGCTGGGCAGCTATCAGCCCCGGCTTAACCGAGAGCGGTTTGCCGTCACGGTTGCAGCGCTGGAGCCTGACGGGGTGGAACCGGTCTATGACTGCACCGTGCCCGGCCCCAGCTGCTTTGATGCAAACGGGCTAGTCGTCCACAACTGCGGCGAGATCATCGGATTCGACTTCCACTGCAATCTGGCCGAGATCCACCTCAACCGGCTGGATCCCCAGAACTGGCAGGAGCAGGAAGACGCCTTTACAGCGGGAGCTCTCACGGTGGCAGCCCTACTCCACCACCACTTTGTGGAACCTCGCTTCCAGCGCTCGCGGGAATGGGATCCCATCGTCGGCGTCTCGTTCACAGGCCTGTTCGACTTTTGCGTCAAAGCCTTTGGGGTTGAATGGCTGCGCTGGTGGCAGGAAGGGAGACCCGATACCCCCATCGGGAAGGAATTCAAGCAGCAGGAGCGGGAATACCTCAGCCGCTGGAAGGAGATCGTCCACCGCGTGGTCTGGGACTACTGCGACCGCCACAGCCTGCGCCGCCCCAACCGCTGCACCACGGTTCAGCCCGCCGGCACCAAGTCGCTGCTCACCAACGCCTCTCCCGGCTGGCACCCGCCCAAGGCCCAACGCTATATCCGCCGCATTACCTTCGCCAAAAATGACCCGGTGGCGCTGGCCTGTCTGGACTATGGCTACTCGGTGGTACCTGCTCAGGCGGACAAAGATGAAAACGGGAACTTGCTCAACGACCCCTTTGATCCCCGCTGTACCGAATGGCTGGTGGAACTGCCTGTGGAAGTAGAATGGGCCAACCTGCCCGGTGCTGGCCAGATCGAGATCGAGCAATTCTCGGCCCTGGCCCAGTTTGACTTCTATATGCAGGTTCAGAAGTACTACACCACCCACAACACCTCCGCCACCATCGAGCTGCGGGAGGACGAGGTGGAAGCTCTGGGATCCCGTATCTACGAAGCCATCCGCGACGACGAGGGCTACATCAGCGCAGCGCTGCTGGCCCGCTTCGATGCCCCCTTCCCCCGCCTGCCTTTTGAGAAAATCGACAAGCCCACCTACGAACGACTGGTAGCCGAGGTCAAAAAGAGACGGCGGACAGATAACTTCTTCGCGGCCCTGGCCCGCTACGACCGCAACTTTACCTTGGCAGCAGAGGGACCGGCAGGGTGTGACGCTCTGGGGTGTCTGTTGCCAGATTCGGCGCCTCAGAGCTAGTTCCCCAAAAGGGTTCCCCCTGCTGCCGACCAACCCCATCGGATGCAAAGGCGCGACCGAGCTCCCTCCTGTGATACCTTTGTAGGGACTCCTCACAACCCCAGGGATCCCTTCTGCCCTTGGAATCGGCCCCATGCAAGACGAAAAAGACACGCTTCGCCAACAGCTTCTCACCCTGCAAAGCGAGGCCCTCGCCCAAGTGGAACAAGCTGACGGTCTGGAGGCTCTGGAACAGATCCGCATCGACTACCTGGGCAAGAAAGGTAAGCTCTCCAAAATCTTGGGGGGAATGGGGAAGCTGCCCCCAGAAGAACGGCCTGCCATTGGCGCTTTGGCCAACACCTTTAAAGAGGCCCTCCAATCCAGTCTGGAGCAGCGCAAACAGGCCCTTGGTGAAGCTCAACTGCTGGCCCGCCTAGAAGCAGAGCGCCTGGATGTCACTATGCCCGGGCCCCGTCGGCCTCTGGGGCGGATCCATCCGCTGCAGGCCACCATCGACCGCATGCTCGATATCTTTGTGGGAATGGGCTACACCGTGGTGCATGGGCCTGAGCTCGAGACGGAGTACTACAACTTCGAGGCCCTCAACACCCCTGCCGACCATCCGGCGCGGGATATGCAGGATACCCTCTACCTGGCCAATGGCTACCTGATGCGTACCCAAACCTCCTCGGTTCAAGTGCGCTACATGGAGCAACACCAGCCGCCGCTACGCATTGTGCATGCCGGTCGGGTAATGCGCCGCGATACCGTGGATGCCACCCACTCCGCCGTGTTTCACCAGATGGAAATTTTGGCGGTGGGCGAGAACCTCACCTTTTCCGACCTGAAGGGCACCCTCAACACGTTCATCACCCGCCTATTGGGCAAGCGAGAAACCCGCTTTCGGCCCAGCTACTTTCCCTTCACCGAGCCTTCTGCCGAGATGGACGTGCGCTTTGGCTCGAAATGGCTGGAAATCTTCGGCTGCGGCATGGTGGATCCCAATGTGTTTCAAGCGGTGGGCTACGACCCGGAGCGCTACACCGGATTTGCGGCAGGGATCGGCATTGAGCGGATGGCCATGCTCCTCCACGGCATTCAGGATATCCGCCTGTTTTATACCAGCGACCTGCGCTTTCTGTCTCAGTTTTAGGTGGCTATCTTATCTGAGGAACAAAACCCTCGTCCTGAGCCCTGCAAGACCTTCAGCTAGAAATCGCAGGAGCCCCGCGCTGTACCCGTAGGGTCAGTGTCGGGAGGAATGCGGAAGTTACGATAGAACCATGACCCAAGTTCTGACCGTCTCCTGTAAGCTCAAGGTGTCCCAGTCGCAGGCCGCAAAGTTGGACGCGACCTTGGATGCCTTTGTGCAGGCGTTGAACTGGGTCAACCAAAACACGCCCGAGAAAGTCACCAACGCCGTTAAACTTCAATCTCTGTGCTACCGCGAAATCCGTGCCCGGTTCGGCTTGTCCAGTAACTTGGCTCAGCAGGTCTGCAGACGGCTGGCCGGTGCCCGTAAAGTTGCCCAACAGAAAAACCGCCCCGTCAAAGCGTTCAAGGGTGGCTTCGCTACCTACGACGCTCGTATCTTTTCGTTCCGCGAGAAAGACTGGACGGTGTCGCTGACCACGGTGGAAGGGAGAGAACGCTTTGAGCTAGCCATTGGCAACTACCAGAGGGGAATGCTGGCTGGCTCTAACCCCAAATCGGCCACTCTGGTCAAGCGCAGAGACGGCTCCTACTACATCCAGATTTGCGTAGAGAAAAAACCACCCAAGCAACAAGATACCGACAAGGTGATCGGGGTGGACTTTGGAAGGACAGATATTGCCCATACCTCAGAGGGGAAGAACTGGAATGGACAGCAGTTGAACAGAGTCCGAGACCACTACTCCCGGTTGAGGGCGGCACTCCAACGCAAAGCCAGTAAGGGCACACGCAGTTCGCGGCGCAGATGCAGAGAACTGTTGCAACGGCTGTCTGGCAAGGAGAGACGCTTTCAGGCGTGGGTCAATCATCGCATCTCCAAAGCTATTGTCTCTAGGGCAAAGGTCACAAACAGCGCTATTGCTCTGGAAGACTTGACAGGGATACGGGAGCGTATCAACCAACAACCCCGCAGCAAAGCCGAGCGGCGCAGGGCCAACAGTTGGGCGTTCTACCAACTGAGGCAGTTTCTGGAATACAAGACTCTGCGTGCAGGAGTTGCTTTGATTCTGGTGCCGCCTGCCTACACGTCGCAGACCTGTCACCGGTGTTTGCACATCCATCCCGACCCTGCGCAATCCTATCGCAGTGGAAAGAAGTTTAAGTGTGGGCACTGTGGATGGGAAGGGGATGCGGATTTGAATGGTGCGAATGTGATTGCGCTTTTGGGGGCTGCTGTAAACCAGCCTAGAGGTTCGTGGTTGGCTTGCCAACTGCAGGGCTACCGAAAGCCCGCCCTGTACTGCGAAGCAGTCAGGGTCGGGTAGTTTACGAAAAGGTTTGCTTGTAGATCAACTGCAATTGTTCTAGCTCATCTTGGCGGGCAGCACGGCGCAGCAGGCGCATTTGCTCTTCGATGAGCTGGCGAGCCTCATTACGGCTAATCGGATCGAAGACCAACTCCTCCATGGCAGCAGGATCCCCGCTGTTATCCGGCGGCCTGAAGTAAACCCGAAAAAAGAGCCTTTGGGCGTAGAGAGTGGTGAAGAGAGCCTGATTTTCGTCGACCTGACACAGGCTGTAGAGCAGACCAAATGTGGGGTGATTCAGATACAACTCATTCATGCCCAATAGCGTATCACTCTTGGGGGAGAGGAGAGACTTTTCTTCCCGGTCGGTGCCAGAGAAAGTTCTGGAAATGATGTGGCTATGGCTCTTGAGACCAAGGGCTTAAATCACAAGTTCCGCCCAGCTCGATTTTGGCTGTTGCGACTGGATTCAACATTAGCAAACTAACAAGATTTTGGGTCAGGCTGTTACCGCCGCTGCTGTTCCCGCACCTTCCTCTTCGTGTCATTCAATTCGTTTTCCACCTCTAGCTGACGAAATTTCTCTTCCAATTCATCCCAAGCCTCGAAAGGTTTTCCCCAAGGGCTGAAATTCCGGTCCGGGTTGTCGATGCCTTTGGCTTGCGCGGCTCTTACCTCCTGCAGCTTAGCCTTCACTTCTTGGCGGCGCTGGCGAATCTGCGGCAGCAGGGCTTCCATTTGTTGAATTTTCTCCTTTTGGGCTTTCATTTGACCCCATAGCTGGCTGCCCCTCTCCAACAGCTCAGCCTCCCGGCGTCGCGCTCCTTCGGCCAGATCGGGACGATTGGCCCGCTGCGCCTTCTCAATGCGAAAGTGCCAGGTTTTGATCTCCTCAGCCAAGTTGAGAATGCTTTTTTGGAGAGCCTCCTCTTGGGCGCGGCTTTCCTGCAACAGCCGCAGGGTATCGGATTCCTGCTGGCGCAACTGCTCATCGAGGGCTTGCAGCTCGATCTCGGGGTGGGCCCTGAGAAATTCCTCCAGGCGGGTTTCCAAAAATCGGATGATATCTTCGATCAGTTTCATGGACGGATCCTCTTCCCAAGCCCTCAGTTGCGTTTAGAGTAGCCCAAGCTGGGCCATCCTAGATAGGGTTATCCCATGCCCGTTTAAGACATTCCCTTCGACCTTCACCCAAAGTGAGGCCAGGGATCCATCCGGCACGCCAGTTCACCGCAACTGGGAACTCTCCTGAACCCAACTGCCCCCAGGCGGATCCCTCTCAATCCAGCAAACGGCCATCCCCAACCCGGATAATGCGCTGGGCGGCCTGGGCTACTTCAAGGTCATGGGTGACCACGACCAGGGTGATGCCCTGCCGGTGGAGCTCCGCAAAAAGGTTCAGCACTTCCTGGCCGGTATGGCTATCCAGAGCCCCAGTCGGCTCATCAGCCAGCAACAGTTGGGGTCGGTTGACAATGGCACGAGCAATCGCCACCCGCTGCTGCTGGCCGCCGGAGAGTTGGGCCGGACGCTGCTGCAGTTTGCTCCCCAAGCCCACTTGTTCTAGGGCTTGCTTGGCCCGCCGGCGTTGCTCCGGCTCCGGGATCCCAGCATAGGCCAAGGGCAGCATGACGTTCTCCAGCGCTGTCAGGACGGGCAGGAGATGGAACTGCTGGAAGACAAAGCCGATTTTTTGGTTGCGAATGTGGGCCAAATCGCGATCGGTCAGGGTGGAAACTTCCACCCCATCCAGCCAGTAGCGCCCTGAGCTGGGCCGATCCAAGCAGCCGATGAGGTTCATCAGGGTGGATTTGCCGGATCCAGAGGGCCCCATAATGGCGCAATACTCTCCCGGCTGGATCGCCAAGTCGATATCGTAGAGGGCCTGAAAACTGCCCTCCGGCAGTGGATAGACTTTGTTCACCCCAACCATCTGCACTACGGGCGGGCTGGCCGCAGCCAAGGCCTCGGCTGGGCGCTCCAGGGATCCGACCGGCCCACGGCGATGATTTGCCCAGGAATCTTGCTCAAGCATGGTTGGCACCGCGACTTGCCCCATTCTAGCCTTTGGGCTTCCCTGGCTTGACGGCTAACCGGAAGAGCGGATCTCCTGCGGCTGATGGTAGGGGCAGCTCCCCTGGGGATCCACCCTGAGGCGGTAGAGGGGGGAACGCTCCTGATCGCAGCGAAAGGCTTGGGCTTGGGAAGTCAAGATCTGGCGGGCAAAGCGACAAGTTTGGCACTTTTTGCCACCGTGATGACTGGATACAGAAGGCTGTTTTGGACGCGGCACGATCCCTGCTGGAGAAGGGGCAGCCTCTGCCGGGCGGATCAGCTCCCGTGGAGAAAGGCCGCGCAGCACCAGTTCGGATCCCTGCCAGCGGGCTTCCACTAAGCCGGTATCGGCCCAGGCCGGCCAACGGGGATCCTGGGTGATCTGGGGCGGCAGACGCACCTGTACCCCCGCCAAAGTCCGCGGCGACCCCTGCTCCTGCCAAACTTCTTCCACCTCCCCCTCATAGCGCAAAGGGGGATCCCTGATCTCGGCGGGGGAACCGGCCTTCAGCTCCGCGAGCCTAACTGGGGTTTGTAGGTGCCCATCGGGCAACTCCAGCCAATGCCCAGGCTGAGGGCAGTGGACATGGTAGCGATTGCACAGCTCCGGCAGATCCGCCAGATCCTGAGCCTGCTTGGGGTCGGCGTGAACCAAGACCAAATGCTGGGGGCGAAAGGTGTGGATGATCTGGGTGAGATGCCCGACATCGTTGTGGCTGTGCCAGGTTATCCATTCAACGGCAATGCGGGAGCGCAGCGGCGCCGGCCAACGCTCAAACGGGGTAGCCAGTTCCACCTCTGGCAGCCGCACCAGCAGACAGGAGCGCTGCGGTTGGGCCAGCAATCTAGACCAGATGGGATCCCAAGCCTCAGGCCCAGCATCGGCATCGCACAGCAGCAAGCCTTGGGGCAGAGGATCCGCTTCGGTAAGGGGCTGAACCCGCGGCTGCAGGCGGTCTTCCCAGAACAAGGGCTGGTAGGTGGCGAAATTGCGCACCGCCTCCGGCAGGTAGGTGAGCAAGCGCTCGTAGAGATTGCAGCCTGCCGCCAGCCCCGGCGCCACCCATATCTTGAGCTCTTGGGGGGCTTGGGTAAAGCGGTGGTGGGCTTTGAGGAGAAAGATCAGCTCCTGCCCCAACCCCAACACTGGCAGGGGGAACAGCACCGTTTGCCCCGCTTCCAAGGCGCTGAGCAACCGCTCCACCAGGCGATTTTCCAGGTGACGACGGGGTGGATGGCGGGTGGATCCCAGCGAAGCCTCGATGAGCAACACGTCCGGCTGCCAGTGGCGCAAAGCAATGAGATCCAAGCCGGGGGCAAAGCGAGTTGAGGCCAGGGAACAGTCGCCCGTGTACACGCAGGCTTGGGCCGGAGTGGTTTGGGTATTTTGCAGCAGGGTTGCCGCCGCTCCCGGCAGATGCCCAGCCGCAAAGAAAGTGAGCATCAGATGGGGCAAAATCTCTCGCGCCCGGCCCAAAGGCAGCGCCCGAAAGGGGGGAAAGCGAATGTCCCGGTCGTAGCCTGGCCAAACGCCACACTCCCACAGACCAGCGGCCAAATGAGCAGTCACCGGCGTGGCGTAGAGAGGTACCTGAGGATAACGGCGATGAAAGGCAGGCAGCCCCTGCACATGGTCAAAGTGAGCATGGCTGCAGATTACCGCATCCGGGATCCCTGGCAGAGCCTTAAAGAGGGCAGGAGCGGGCAACCCGCAATCGAGAAGCAAACGGTGGGATCCCATCTCCAGCCAATAGGCACAGCCCTGCTGCCAGGGATCCGTACCCAGGGGGAGCAGTCGAAGGGGGGGTCTCTCTGACTCCACAGGTGTGTCGTTCTGAACCTAGAAGACCGCGTTCAATCCTGCAAACAGGAGGGGCGACTTGGCCAGGGATCCCTCCTCTCCACCGGTACACCTCCCCGGAGAGTTGGAGACAACCTGTGCCGATCCACTTATCCTACACTTCTCACAGCATAGCGTTTGCCCACCATCTGCCGCGGCAGCCTGCCATTTCATCCATGCAGCAGCTGAATGGATGTGGGGATTTGGTTTTGCGATGAACTTGTCTTGGCTTGGCAGCCTATGGGTTGGCGCTCTCTTCTGTCGCCGCAGCGGCGCTACTGCTGGGAAAAGCAAAGCCGGCAAAATCGTGATCGTCGGGGCGCACCGTCAGGATCATCAGGTTGTAGAAGGCCCAGACCAAGCCAAACAGCAGCTCAGGCCAAGAGGGATCCCAACTGCCGGCAGAACGCAGGGATCCCACCCCCATAGCCAGAAAAGTCAGCACAATAGCCAGAGCCTGAGGCCCCAAGGAGAGCTGGGAAGGCTGTTCGGGATAGGGGGGAACTCCCTGCAGACTTTGCACCAGCGCCTGGATGGACTGAAAAAACTGGCTGCCCGTCTGCCGTTCCGACTGCCAAGCTGCCCCCCACAGATGGGGGGGAAAGGCCAAGAGCCAACTGATGCGCCCCAGGAGAGCATAAGGCAAAAACCACGCGAAGAAGACCCGGTTGAAAGCCGGCACCGGCATCCACCCCGTGCAGAGAAAGACCATCGGCACCGCCAAGTAGACCAGCTCCGCCATCCCACCGGCAGCCCAGAGGGCCAGCCACAGGTATTGAAAGCGCTGCTGCTGTGTGGTCGGCTTGCCCCAAAAGGGGTTTTCCCTCAAGGCCGAAAACAAAGCCAGCAAAGCAACGCGGCGGTTGCGCAAGGGCAACAAAACACCCGTAACCTGGGTTTGGCGAACCAATTGAGACTGCCAGCCGCGGCAGTGCATCTGACACCCCAACTGCACAGGGCGACGAATGTCGATCCGCGGGATCCCTTCCAAAGCCTTGCGCCGGATGAGACAGCCAGAACCCAACAGGGGTGCCGCCTGGTAGCCCTGGGATCCCACCGCCAAGAGCTGCTGCAGTGGGTGAACGGCTCTGGGCTGGCCTAGGGTGCGCAGCATTGCCTGCACAAAGCCAGTTCGGTTGACAATTGGAGCCCGCTCCGGCGAGTCGTAAAAGTGGGGCAAGGTCTGCCACAGGAAGTCCCGCTCGAGAAAATGGCCCGGCTGTACTAGGAGGAGATACTCCCCTTGGATATGAGGGGATCCCATTGCATAAGCCAGGGGGTCGGTTGTGGGGCTAGGGCAGGCCCAGTATTCGCAGGGAATGGCCCGGGCCGCCTTGGCCATCTCCTCATCTTCTACCCGATCCACAATGTGGACAAACAACCGCTCCCACGGGTAGTCGAGGTGCAGAGCCGAGAGCACCGTCTGCCGGGTTGCCTCTACGGAATCCCACTGGCGCATCACCAGCACATCCACTCGCGGTAACTGGAAAAACGACCGCCGCAGAACCTCCGGGGATGGGAGCGTCTCTCTCGGCACTTGGGGATAGCGGCTGAGGGTAAAGCCCACCGCCGCCAGCCAAACATACAGCTCTGCCCCCCAAAACAAAAGGGATCCCAAATCCATCAACCCGGCTGTCAGTCGCCAGTAGAGGTACATCACCCCGGCAATGAGGTGAAGCAACCCTGCCCAGCGAAACAGATACACTCGCATCAACTTCCTGCCTTCCGTGCTTTTGCCATTTTCGCCCCTAAGTGGTCAGGGATCCCTAGCTCCTCTTCTCTTCCGGCTGGCCCCAATCCTCAAGAACGAAAAAAGTTCAGGAATCAGCAACAGCAAAACCCTGTCTGCTCTGGAGCAGACAGTTTTCAGCCCGGCAAGCAGCTTGGTCGACAGAAGCGAGAATCTTCTCTTGCGGAAGAAACTCTCCCAGGCAGTTTCAAAGCTGGGCCTTTCCCTACTGGGCAGCCACCTCAGCTGGGTAGACACTCACCTTTTGCCGCCACTTGCCATAGCGCTCAAAAGTCACAATGCCGGTGACCACAGAATACAAGGTGTCGTCGCCGCCGATGCGCACGTTCACCCCTGGGTGAAACTTGGTGCCCCGCTGCCTGACCAGAATGTGGCCGGGATGCACCAGCTCGCCCCCATAGCGCTTCACCCCCAGCCGCTTGGCATTGGAATCTCGACCGTTGCGAGTGCTGCCCGTTCCCTTCTTATGAGCCATAACGCCTCCTATGCAACTGCATGATCAACAGAAACGAGATAAAAAAATCGGGATTCAGGACACCTGAGTTCAGAGTTTATTCCTCATCCGCAGGGATCCCTGTCGCCGCTGCCGAAGGGGCTGCCTCTGGGTTAGACTCTGGAGCCGCTTCCGTACGGGATGGTGCCGTGGCTAGGGGCACCCCATTGAGTTCAATAGACTCGATCAGCAGACGGGTTAGCGGTTGCCGATGACCCCTCTTTTTGCGGGTCTTTTTCTTTGGCCTCATCTTGTAGACGATGATTTTATCGCCGCGCCGATGCTGTAAAACCCGTGCCCTGACGACCGCCTCCGAAACGTAGGGATGCCCCAACGTGATTTGTCCCTCGTGGTTGATCAACAGCACACGAGACAAATCGAAGGGGCTGTTCTCCTCCACTTCCGCCAGGCGATCGACCTCGTAAAAACGCCCCGGCTCCACCCAAAGCTGCTTACCGCCGGTTTCCACAATTGCGTAAGTCATCTTTCTCCCTGCCGTACAGGTGCCCTGCGGGGGTCTTGAAACCTGATCCGAGCATTGACAGCGATCTTAGATCGTAGCCGAAAAAGCCGCCGTCCGTCAGCTGGGTTTGGTCGAGGACTGGCTTGCAACAGTTCCGGTCGAGCAGTGGGACGGACTCCCCAAGCACCTCATGCTGTTGCCCCCCAGCCCCTTTCCCAGAGGAAGAGGGGAGTTGGGAAGCAGTTGGGAAGCAAATGTGCAGCATCTGAGGCGACCGCAGGCCAGAGGTTGCAGAGTCATTCTTTGCTATTCGGTCAGCTTCTCCCAAGCAGCCTGAAGGGCAGCCTGCATGCGCTGAGCGGCGCGGCTGAGGCGATGTTGCCAGGTTTCCCACTTGTGTTGCAGAAACTCTGCCGCCTCGTCCAGTAGGGAGAGATCGAACTTGCCCCCTTTGGCCAGCTCGTCCCGCACCTGCTTCACCTTAACGCGCACCACCTCCGGCGGATCCTGTGGGCCAACCAACGCCTTGAGGCGATCCCCCATGCGCTGGATAAGCTGTTTCACCTGCCGAGATTTTTCGCTCCAAAAGTTCTTTAAGCCTTCCGCTTCCGATTTCAGCCGTTGCGGAGCATTCTCCTTGACCACCACCGCGTCCACATCAATGGCTTCCACGTCCTCAGGCAGGAGAACGGCGCGCCCCCCCCAAGGCTCGGCAATGCTGCCACCCAGAATATAAGCGGCAATCGCTCCAGTCTCCCAGTCAAAGAGAAAATCCTCAATCCAGCCGACCTCTCGATTCCCAATGCGCACTGTGCGGCGGTAAAGAGAGCTGATGGGGGTTAGGGGGGTAGCAAAAACGGTAGAGTAGGTCAGCAGCGCGTCTGGCCCGATGAGAGAAATCTGCTCCAGGGGGGTGTACCCCTGCTGGCTGGTGAAGTAGCATACCCGCCCTGTTGGGTCAACCCAGATTTCTTCTACGGTACCCAATGCGGTAGCAGTGCTGCCATCGAGGGCCAGCAGGCCCACCACTTGGCTACGTCGGATGATCTGTTCCATAGAGTTCATCGAAGTTTATCTCCTTGATGGGTTAGCTGGGCAGCCTCAAAATCCGCGGTAGTGGCGCAGTTGCCCCCTGAGCCGGGCAATTTCCTGAGCCATGTCCAAGACCATCGCTGCCCCCGTCCAGTTAAGCCCCAAGTCTCGGTGTAGGCGGCTCATTTGCAACAACCGCCTGAGCTGTTGGGGGGTCAGGTAGCTGCTCTCGGCCTCCACTAAGCCTTGGGCCAGCAGCCATTCCAGCAGGTGGGGAGGGATCCCCAGCAGTTCCGTGGCCTGCTCGAAGGTATAGAGCCGTTCTTCTACCCGCACAATGGCCAAACTCATAGACTCACCTCCTGCAAGTGGGCGCGGGGATCCCAGCTACGGCTTTGCCGCAGCTTTTCGTAGAGATCCCGTTCGGTCTGGGAAAGGGATTTGGGTGCCACCACCTTCAGCCGCACCAGCAGGTCGCTCCGCTGGCCTTGGGGATCCCGCCAGCCTTGGCCGCGCAGCCGCAGGGTTTGGCCGCTGTCTACCCCGGCAGGGATCCTCAGTTGCACGCGACCCGTAGGGGTGGGAACTTCCGCCGTCCCTCCCAAAGCCGCCTCGTCAGGAGTAATGGGCAGCTCGCAGAGCAGGTTGTCTCCGTCAAAGCGGAAGAAGGGATGGGGGGGCAGCTCCAAAGTGAGGTAGAGATCCCCTCTTGGCCCGCCAAAGGGGCTGACCTGGCCTTTGCCCTTGACGCGGATGCGACTGCCCGGCTTAGCGCCGGGGGGAATGCGGATGGTTAGCGTTTCTCCATCTAGGTTCAGCCGTTTCTGGGTGCCGTGGAAAGCTTCTGCCCAGCTGAGACCCAGAGTGCCCTCCACATCCTGCCCCGGCAAATCCACCGAAACAAACGGCCCAAAGCCGCCGGCGAAGCCCTGGAACCCGCTGCGGCGGGATCCCATACGGCCCAGCAGCTCGTTGATAAACTCCTCGAAGCTGGCGTATTGGGCGAAGCCCTCCATGCCCGGCATTCCAGCAGCAGAACCAGTACCCACCCGCTGCCAGTACTGCCCAAACTGGTCGTAGCGCCGCCGCTTTTCCGGATCAGAGAGCACCTCGTAGGCTTCGTTGATCTCCTTAAAGCGTTCCTCTGCTGCCTTGTTGCCGGGGTTCACGTCGGGGTGATACTGGCGGGCCAGCTTGCGATAGACGCGCTTGATTTCCTCGGCAGAGGCATCTCTGCTGACGCCCAGGATCTTGTAATAATCCTTGAAGTCACTCGCAGCCATAGGCTCACCCCTGCAAGGTTAGGTTAGAGTTTTTCGGGCTATTCTCAGGATATAAGGTTGCAGCTAAAAAATTGGAGCAGACCCAGAACACGTACAGGCAGAGCGGCGAGATGGCGCTTTACTGTGCTCTCGCTACTTCGGAAACTTTTTGGGCTAGGGCTTGCGTTTGGAGAAGATCCCTTTCTCATCTCGTGTGAAAATTTGCTTGACCTTTTCCCAAGCTTTGAGGAGTGCATGGGTGGAGTTATTGCTCTCTTGTTTGGCTTGGTTGTAGGCTTCCACAAAGGTTTGCTGCGCTTCTTCCGAGAGGTCAGCGCGGATTTCCGGCGAGATGCTCTCTGGGGTTAAGTCTCCCTCTGGCTCACCGGGCAAGTTCAAGTCGGCAATGGAAACTTCCTCTCCGCCAGCACTCTGCAGCAGCAAGTAAATTTCGCCCGACTTCTCTTCCGGTACTTGCACCACCAACAAGAACTCGCCCGCCTGTACCCGGGTTTGGTAGATGGCGGCTTTCTCCTGCGGCATACCCAAGGCAATCAGGGCGGATCCCAGGCCCGCTCCCAGTGCTCCGTACAAAGCGCCGCCCGTTGCCCCCAACAAAGCGGCTCCCAGAGGCCCAGCGGCCACCACTGCCCCCAAAAAGGGAATGAACAGCACCCCCACGCCAGTGAGCAGCCCCAGCAGGGATCCGAACAGGGATCCATAGATGGCCCCATTGGTCAGACCGTCCAGAACCACCTCTTTGCGGGTGATAAACCCGGTAATTTTGGCTTCGGTTTGAAAGTTGCGGCCAATAATGGAGATGCAATCGTTGGGAATGCCACGGTTCAAAAGCCGCTGGATACACTCTTGCAGCTTGACCTCTTCTTTGAAAGCGGCGAAAACACACTTTTTGGGAGCTTGGGCAAAAGCGCTCATACGCAATCTCCTGCTGAGTTTTACAGTGCCAAGGCAGGTTTTTTAACCTTTTCCCTGCTACTACTCTCGTCTTACTACTCTCATCCATTGTCTCCCCTCATCAACAAAGGATCCAGTCGAAGAATCGCGAACCCCCTGGAGAAATCTCCGTACTGAGGATGCCAACTCTACCCTTACCCCCAGCCTCCTTCCAGAGAGAGGGGAGTTAGGACTTAACGCACGCTACTTGTTGTTGAACGACTGTGGTGTTTGGAAGAGCTACAGCGAGCGGATCCCGGCCATCAAGCCCTGGCAGACCCCCGTCAGGAAGTCTTGATCTAGGGTTTCGAGGGTGTCGCTTGGCTTGTGGTAGTGAGGGTTGCGCAAGAAGGCGGTGTCGGTAACCATAACGGCGGCGTAGCCCGCATCCCAAAAGGGGGAGTGGTCGCTCAGGCGAGTGGCAGGCAGGATCAAGCCTCGCTGCCCGGCCAACAACCAACAGCAAGGGATCCCCACTTTTTGAAAATCACGCTGCAGCTTGAGCAGATCCCCCCAGGTGGGCCAGTTGCCAATAAGGCCAATGTAATCTCCCCGGTTGGGGTAGAGCTTCTCAAGGCCGGCGGGATAGTCCTGGGATCCGGGGGCGGGATCCCGGTAGCCCAGCATCTCCAGAGAGAGCATCAGCCGCAGGGGCTGGCGCTGCTGTTTAAGAAAGCGGGCGTAGGCTGTGCTGCCCACCATTCCCCGCTCCTCCAGGTCAAAGGCCACCAGCCACAGCGGAGAAGAAGCCGGCTCGGCAGCAAAATGGCGGGCCAACTCCAGCAACACCGCCACGCCGCTGGCGTTGTCGTCAGCTCCAGGAGTTGCCGGAGCGGCGTCGAAGTGGGCCCCAATGAGAATGGGCGGGCGACCAGAACGGGATCCCGGCAATTTCAAGATCCAGTTGCGGTGCAGGCGGCCACCGGCCTCAAAGGGGAAGGACTCCAGGGATCCCCACTTAGAAAGCTGCTCTTGGATGTAGCGCTCCACTTGGCTATGGCCCAGGGGCGACCAGTCGGGATCCCGCGGCTGGGCCACCTGGCGCAGATGGGCCTCTAGGCGCTGCTGCAGGTCTGGGAGCTCTGCTGCTGACATCAGTCTCCCACCTCAGAGGGAATGGCTTGGGCATGGACTTGGCAGGCCAACTCCAGGGTGAAGTAGCGGTGGGATCCCACCGTTCCCGCCAACACCCGAAACGGATCCTCAGGCTCCCCCAGGTGATCCAGCACCAGAGCCGCCCCGGAAAAATCCTGATCCCGGGTATAGTCGTTTACCGTCACCACAGTGGGGACCCCCGCTTGTTGGGCAGAGCGCAGCCCATTCTCCGAGTCTTCAAAGGCCAGGCAGGCCTGGGGGGGCAGCCCCATCTGTTCCAGGGTGTAGAAGTAGATGTCGGGGGCGGGCTTTTTGGCGGGGACAATATCGCCGGCAGCAATCACTTCAAACCAGCTTAGGCTCTCCGGCAGCGCGTGCTCCAAAAGGGCCGTCACGTTTTCCGGCGTGGTGGTGGTGGCAATGGCCAAGCGGATCCCAGCGGCCCTGGCCTCCTGCAAGAGGCGCTTGACGCCGGGGCGCAAAGGGATCCCTCCTTGGGCCAATAGAGCCGTGTAGTGGCCGGTTTTAGCCTGGTGCAGCCGAGCTATCAGGGCCGTCAGGTCTTCCCCAGCAGGCAGTGGCAGCTGGCAGGTCTCGATGAAGTGGCGAATGCGCTCTTTGCCGCCTGTGGTAGCCAGGAGCTGGCCGTAGAGCTCCACCGACCAGTGCCAGTCCAACCCTGCCTCGGCAAAGGCCGCGTTAAAGGCCAGGCGGTGCCCATCCCGCTCCGTATCTGCCAGCGTGCCGTCCACATCGAAGATCAAAGCTTGCAGTTCCATGCGTACCCCCGCTCCCCCCCAGCTACAAGCGACCCTATGCTACCCCATGGTTTGGGTGCTCTCAGCCTGGTTTCTGGGAAGGCCGACAAGATGAGAGAATGAAGCACCGGTTATCCAATCTCGCCATGAGCTTCGATTTTGACTTGATCATCATCGGTGCCGGCGTCGGCGGTCACGGCGCTGCTTTGCATGCGGTCGAATCTGGCCTGAAGACCGCCATCGTTGAAGGTGCAGAAATGGGCGGCACCTGCATCAACCGCGGCTGCATCCCCTCCAAGGCTCTCTTGGCCGCCTCCGGACGCCTGCGGGAACTGCAACACAGCTCTGGGCTGGGCATCCAAGTGGGATCCCTTCAGGTGAACCGAGAGGCTATTGCCAATCATGCTGCCCAAGTGGTGGAGAAGATCCGCGCCGACATGACTCGCTCGCTGGAGAAGCTGGGGGTAACAATCCTGAGAGGGCGAGGCAAGTTGGTGGCACCCCAGCAGGTGGAAGTCCAGGAAGAGAAGGGATCCCACACCTACACGGCACAGGATGTCATTCTCGCGACGGGCTCCCGCCCCTTTGTGCCCCCCGGCATCGAGGTGGATGGGCGGACGGTGTTTACCAGCGACGAGGCGGTGCGGCTGGAGTGGATCCCGGAGCGCCTAGCGATTATCGGCAGTGGCTACATTGGCCAGGAGTTTGCCGACATCTACACTGCCTTGGGATCCCAGGTAATCCTCATCGAAGCCCTAGAGACCCTGATGCCGGCTTTCGACCCAGACATTGCCCGACTGGCCCAGCGAGTGCTGATCAAGCCCCGCTCCATTCAAACCTTTGTGGGCGTGCTGGCTCGGCAGGTGATCCCCGGCCAGCCGGTAACCATTCACCTGTCCAACGGCGAGACGCTGCAGGTGGATGGCTGCTTGGTGGCTGCCGGTCGGATCCCGGTCTCAGAGGGGCTGGGCTTGGCCGAGCTGGGCATCGACACCGGCAAACGGGGGTTCATTCCTGTCGATAGCCGCATGGCCACCGATTTGCCTCACCTCTGGGCTATTGGGGATGTGACCGGCAAAATGATGTTGGCTCACGCGGCGGCAGCCCAGGGGAGAGTGGCCGTGGAAAACATCTGTGGCCGTA
Organism: Thermostichus sp. OS-CIW-29; assembly: GCF_054058195.1. Taxonomy (NCBI): domain Bacteria; kingdom Bacillati; phylum Cyanobacteriota; class Cyanophyceae; order Thermostichales; family Thermostichaceae; genus Thermostichus; species Thermostichus sp. OS-CIW-29. Next base: position 69,672 of record NZ_JBSSAB010000006.1, on the reverse strand, counting down.
CCGCCTACATGGACTACCTCAGCATCCCGGCAGCGGTGTTCACTCACCCGGAAATGGGTTTTGTAGGGCTGACCGAGCCTCAGGCCAAGGAAGAAGGCTACAGCGTGGGCACAGTGCGAACCTACTTTGGCGGCAACTCCAAGGCCATTGCTTCGGGAGAGACAGAGGGCATGGTCAAGCTGGTCTTTGACAAGAGCACCGGCCTACTGCTGGGATCCCATATCTTCGGGCCCCATGCGGCGGATTTGATCCACGAGGCGGCTCAGGCCATTGCTCGCCGGGCCACGGTGCGAGAACTGGCCGGCTTGGTGCACGTTCACCCCACCTTGGCAGAGACGCTGGAGGAAGCCTACAAGCGGGCAACTCACGCTCTGGCAGGGGCTTAGCAACGGTTGGGAAGATCTCCCCGCTCAAAACCTCAAGAAAACCGTAGGATGGGGGGGAACGCGTGGGAGGAAGTGCTTTTGGTGAGCGAAGCCGAGATTACCCGGGCGGTGCAGGCCCAGTACGAGACGTTCCCCTACCCTCCTATTCCTTACGACCGGCCCTTTGAGGGCTTCTCCAGTCTGGGCAGCTATACCTTGGCGCAGTACGCCCGCACCCGTAGGCTGCAAGAGCCCACAGGATCCAGGTTTTTGGTGGCCGGGTGTGGCACCGGCTGGGAAGTGCATGGCATTGCCGCCAGCAACCCCGGCTATGGTTCGGTGGTCGGGATCGACATCAGCCGCCCGGCCCTAGAGATTGCCCAAAAGCGAATTAAGCACCACGGCCTACGCAACTGCTCCGTGCAGTACGGGGATCTGCTGGATCCCTCTACTTGGCCCGAAGGCAGCTTCGACATGATCAGCTCCTACGGCGTGATTCACCACACTGCAGATCCGGTGAAGGCTTTGAGCAATCTGGCATCGCGGTTGGCTCCCGATGGGGTGATGGCGCTGATGCTCTACAACCGTTCAGGCCGTTGGCATCTGTACCGCATTCGGCGAGCCTTGGAGTTGTTGGGCATCACCCCACCTGCAACCCCAGAAAAGATCGAATTTGTGCGGCAACTGCTGAAGGGAGCCAGCCCCAATTCCCTTTTGGCCAAGCACGCCAAGGCTCACCAAGAATACTATGGACAAGATGAAAACATTGTCGATAATTTCTTCCATGCCAATGATATTCCTTTCGACATCGGCGAGATTCCCGACTTGCTTGCCCAAGCCGGGCTGGAGTTTATCGATGTAGCCCCCTACTTGGACTATTGGAATGCCAGGCCGTTGATTGCCGCCACCCACCCGGAGTTCCATCGCCGCTACGAGGCCCTTGCTCGCATCGACCAACTGCGGGTCATGGAGTATCTGGAGCCTCTGTATCACACGCAAAATCTCTTCTGGTGTTGCCATCAAGGGAAAAAGGTGGACCACTGGGATCCCTTTACAGTCGAATTTTTTAAGAGCTCCCGCTGGCAACTCAACCCCTTGTTCGTCCGCTATGGCAGCGTGCGCTACTGGGATCAAAAAATCCCCTTTTCAGATCTGTTGGGCAAGCTGGATCCGGCCCAGATCCTGACCCAGAAGATGGATATTTTCTGGCCTATCGCCCGGATCCCTGGCAAGATGATGGCCTCTACCCGCTACCAAGTGGTGGAGCTGCTGCTGCCCTTGGCCAATCAAGCCCGTTCTGGCGCTGAGATCCTGGCTGCCCATGAAGAGAGAGCCGACCACCTTCTCAACCTATTTCGACAGTGGGAAGCAGACCGGTTAGTCCTGCGGGTTGCCTAGCTTCTGGTTATTCCAAACAGTCCAAATCACCAGGGTCAAAGTCTGTTCCATGCTAAGGTTGTATCATGCATGACCGAGGACGGTGCTTCTCCCCAGGCATGTTTGCGCCGGCGGTGCGGAGCACCTCTACTGGGACATCTTCGCCACAGCTTTCCCTGTGAATAGAACTGGCAGATCTGGATCCCGATCAACATCCCTGACAACCCCAACGCCAGAGCATGCCTCTAACCCCCAAAACCCTGAACTTTGCTGAATTTACTGAGCTTTAGGCGGTTTGGCAAAAGTCATTGAGAGGGATATAGTAGACCAAGTTTCCCCCTGATCCTTGAGTCCACCGCAACGGTTGCCGGGAAGTGAAGGGGGAAAGCGCTCGGGGGGTATTCCTCAGGGCTTTGCGGGATACCGCCTTCCTGCTCAGAGATAGGCAGGATGCGATCGCTTCTTTCCTGAACCATGTTCAGGAGAGTTCAGCGTGAATGTATCAGCTGGTAGGAGGCAAGGATGGCTGACTACAATCGCGGCATTATGAAGTTCAAGGGGGCAGATAGCCCAATTGTCGTTTTGATCTCGGCAGGAATTGTGGCCGGTGTGGTTTCGGCCCTGATCTGGTGGGCTTTGCACTTTGCTTACGCAGCTTGAGTCTCAGCCCATATCAGAAGCCGAGGTCAGTTTTTCCTACATTGCCAGCCTTCCGAGCAAAGGAGGGGAGTGGGACGAGGCTTTCTTGCAACGCTTGCGGCAGTCTCTTCAACGTTGGTACCGTGACCACGGAAGGGATCTGCCCTGGCGCCGCACCCGGGATCCTTACGCCATTTGGGTTTCGGAAGTGATGTTACAGCAGACCCAGGTGGCAACAGTTATCCCCTACTTTCAGCGCTGGATGCAAACCCTGCCCGGGATCCCAGCATTGGCGGCAGCCCCCCAGCAGCAGGTGCTGAAACTGTGGGAGGGCCTAGGCTACTACCGGCGGGCCCTGAACTTGCACAAAGCCGCCCAAATCCTGGTGCGGGAACGGAACGGCGAGTTCCCCAGGGATCTGGAGCAGGTGTTGGCTCTGCCGGGGATCGGGCGCACCACAGCCGGCGGCATTCTCAGCGCTGCCTTCGATCAGCCTTTGCCCATTTTGGATGGCAACGTCAAGCGGGTGCTGGCTCGCTTGGTGGCTTTGCAGCAGCCTCCGTCCCAGTGTCTGTCCCTGCTGTGGCAGCTTTCCGAGCAATTGTTGGATCCCGTGCAGCCGCGGGCTTTTAACCAAGCCCTGATGGATTTGGGGGCTACCGTCTGTCGTCCCAAAAAGCCTCACTGTGGCCAGTGCCCTTGGCAAGCGGATTGCAGCGCCTACAATCGAGGTCAACACCAACAATTGCCTATGTCTGCACCCCGTGCCTCCCGTCCTCATAAGCAAATCGCGGTTGCCATTGTTCTGCGGGGAAAAGAAATCCTTATCGATCGACGACTGGAAAGCTCAATGCTCAGCGGGCTGTGGGAGTTTCCCGGAGGCAAAATCGAGCCGGGAGAAACGGCTGCCGAGTGTGTAGTGCGGGAGGTGAAGGAAGAAATCGGCATCGACATCGAGGTGGTCGCGCCGCTAGCCACCGTCGAACATGCCTATACCCATTTCACCGTTACTCTTATCGCTTTTATCTGTCGCTACCTGGGCGGAGAAGCCCAAGCCCTGCAATGTAGCGAGGTGCGCTGGGTCAGCCCGGCGGAACTGTCGGAATTTCCCTTCCCAGGGGCCAATCAAAAGTTGTTTCCCCACTTGCATGCTTGGCTGGCGGAGCATGGGAACACCTTTGAACACACCTAATCTGCCAAATGGCTTGGGCCCCTCTGGAGCAGTTGCCCCAAGACATTCGATAGGATAGTAGATGTCCTGCTGCCGTGAGCTACGGATATGCTTGTCACTCTGGAAAAAGCGGGGGAGATTCTGGCTAAGGGATCCCACACAGCCATCACAACCACAGATGGCAAGATCGCGCTGGTGCCCAAAGGAAAAGAAACCCTCAAACTGACGGCCAACGAAGCCATTAACCTAATGTTTTATGTCGTCCGCTCCGCTGAACCGGCAGAGACGGTGATGGCCCAACTGGAGGAGGCAGTTGCCAAAGCTCAAGCCCCCGATCCAGCCGAGGAACGGGCCAGAAAATATCGAGAACTTCGTGGCGTCTAAAGGGGTGGCATTCGTGCCGGGTGGAGCCTTTCGCCAACTGGAGAGAGACTCCAAAACTTAAAAGCAGGAGGAGCTGAGGGCGACGAACTTTCCATCGGTGGTCCACCCCAGCAACATTGGCTCCTGCGGTTGAATGGCCCGTCCGGTGAGAGCACAGCATTGGGCTTGGTGGGCCGTGGCCGGGAAGCTGGCCCGAATATCCTCAGGACTGAGGGCAGCAGCCCCTTGGGAGTGGCGTAGGACATAGCTCCAAAGAATTTCCCGTATGAGGGCCTGGTAGCCCCGATTTCCGGCCAGCGCCTTCAGCCGCTGCTTCAGCTCACGTTCCAGCCGAATGCTGGTCACTTCCATCTGAGTCGTGGGAATGGGGGAATGGGCGCGGATGGGCATGCAGGGATCCTCCCTCGAAAAGCCTATACTACTCCTGTAGCATAGCTGGCTTACCGCCTGAGCGGGGATCCCGGCCTGGGTGAGATGGCTCAGGTCAAAATGGTTGCAAGCTGTGCAGTTCTGACCGCTAAGGCAACGTCAGCACCTGAGTGTATGGTTGAGTTGATCCCGTCCCGCCGTCGTGCCTTGGAGCATTTGCTGGCTCGTCTTGGATTCAGGGATCCGGCTTTGCTGGAACAACTGCGTTGGGATCTGCTGGATCAGGCTCTGATTCACCCTTCTCTGGATGGCCGACGGAACAACGATCGGCTGGAGTTGTTGGGGGATTCTGTCCTGCGAATTTTGGTTACGGAATTCTTGTTTCAGTCCTATCCCCATCTGTCGGTGGGAGAGCTGACCGCGATTCGCTCCGACCTGACCAGCGATGCTTACCTGGCAGAACTGGCGGATCTGCACGGCTTGGATCGCTACCTCGAGGTGGGATCCAGCTCTCAAAACGACTTGGCCGGACGGGGTCGGCGGCTGGCGGATGCTTTCGAGGCTCTGCTTGGGGCTTTTTATCTCAGTTGGGGTATTTACACGCTGCCCAGGCTGCATCCCTGGCTGGATCCCTACTTACACCGACGAGTGGAGCAATGGTTCCAAGACCCCACTCGGCGCAACCCCAAAGCAGCCTTGCAAGAACTCACCCAACGCCTTTGGGGTAGCCTGCCGGAATACCGCCTGGTGGCCGCCCAGGAACATCCCCCTCATTTCACCATGGAAGTTTGGGGGCAAGGGCGGTGCTGGGGCCGCGGTGAAGGTCGCTCGAAAAAGGCTGCGGAAATGGCCGCCGCTGCTCAAGCCTACGAACACTTGCAGTCGGAGAAGACATGAGAGGCAGCCACCGCTACGAGTTGGCCAGTTGGTTGTTTTTGCTGGGGAGCAGCCTGTTTGCGGCGAGCGAGGTGATGACCTTGGGTAGCGACCCCCCTCCGTGGGATCCAGCAGCTCCAGCCTTTCTCAATCTCAAGGTTGTCCAAACCCTGCTGGGGATAGGAGCCAGCCTCCTGTTCGTCGTAGGCAGTGCTCTGTTCATCCTCGATGCCCGTCACCGCTGAGATGTGCACCCTACCCAAAACCACAGCAGCCCTTCTCCGAGAGCAACAGAGGCGAATCAGATGAGAAGCTTGCTAATAAGGACTTCTTCCGGCTACGGGATCCGCAGGCGAGAGACTTTCTTCCTGTGGCAACTCTTCCGGCTCATTTGAAGAGTCATTCGGACGAGAGGAAAAAGATGGCTCTGGGCTGCTCGCGTCGGCAGGATCCATCCCCGGCAAAGCCAAAGAACCGGCAGCTTCGGTAGCCCGAGCGCGTAGTCTAGCTCGAATCTCTGCCTCCTGCTTGGGCTTCAGATAAAGGTTCTCCAACAGCACCGCCATACCCGCCACCCACGGGGGGGCGATCACCGCCCCAACAATACCCAACAACTGGGTACCGCCCAGCACCGCCAGCAACTGATACAAGGGCTTCACCCGCACCGAGGATCCCACCAACAGAGGATCCAACACATAGGTTTCCAGGTTTTGAACGGCAACATATAGGATCAGCACCCACAAAAAAGTCCAGCCCCCCTGCACAATCGCCACCACCAAAGCGGGCAGGGATCCCAGTACTGGCCCGATAAAGGGAATCAAGTTGGTAAACCCGGCGATCACCCCCAGCGCCAGAGCAAACTCCGACAGGCCCAGAAAGCGAAGCGAGACGGTGATCATCACACCCAAAATGGCAGAGACCAGCACCCGCCCCTGGATGTAGCCCCCCATGCGCTGAGCCATCGGGTGTACCTGCTCAGCAAGCCGCTCATTCCAGGGATAGGGAAACAACTCCACCAAGCCCCGCACCAAGTCAGAGCCGCTCACCAGCATGTAGCCGGAAATGAAGAGGGTCAGCACCATGGTCAGCAGACCGCCCAGCAAACCACGGGTGAAGTCGAAAGACTGCACCAGCACCCGTTGTCCCGAGCGAACCGCCCAGCTCATCAACGACTGAGGGTCGAGCAACTGGTTTAAGTAGTCCAGCGCCGCCGGATCCACCCCCGCCAGATCGGCAATCCAGGTATCCACCAACAGTTGCAACTGCTCCAGATAGAAAGGCAACCTCGCTAGCAACCGCTGGGTCTGAGTTACCACCGTTGGGCCAATGAGCAGAGCCAAGCCGGCAATCCCGGCAATTAAACTCAAATACACCAGCACAACCCCCAGCCAGCGGGGGATGCGTAATCGCTCGGCCAGATCCACCAGGGGAGCCAGCGCTGCCGCCACCACCACCGCGATCATCACCGTCAGCACCAAGCTGCGCAGTTGCCACAGCAGCAACAACAGCATCCCTGTGGCCACCACCAGGGCTACAGAGGATACGGAGATGGTCAATTGTCTTCGGCTCATCATCTGGCTGGGTTCTCTTCAGGGGGGCGTTCAAGCCCCCCTAGGTAACAGATGGCTCTACCATCCTGGCCTGGCTTGGACGAACTTGCCAAATGCTCCTGGGCAAAGACCCCAAACCCAGCGCTTCAGATCCTCAGCAAAAACCCCGCCAGAGCTGAGCTACCGCAACAGTTCCCTCCGCACCGCTTCTACATATTCCAGCAGCTCCGGGGATCCCGTGCCGGAAGCCCGCCACAACATCAAAGCGCTACCCAAATCGGAAGCGGCACCAGCCCTATCCTCTCCCTGGTAAGCGCGCGCCATACCCCGGTAGTAGTACACATCACCTTGGTAAGGCTGCAACTCAAGAGCTCGGCTGAAATCTTGAACGGCCAAATTGAAGTCGCAGATGCTGGCCCACATCAGGCCGCGATGGACATAGGCCTCGAAAAGATCGGCAGCACTTTGATTTTGCTTGGCCAGCTCAATCGCCAGATGCGACACATCAAACGCCGATTCCAGATGGCCTTGTTCGGCCCAGATGCGGGAGCGGATCAAGTGCAGTTGCGGGTTGTGATAGGCAATCCGATCCAGAGGAGACAAGGTTGCCAGAGCCTGCTCAGGTTCTTGCAAACGCTCGTGTTGGATTTTGGCCTTGAGCAAATAGGCTTCAGCCAGATAGGGATCCAAAGCAATGGCAATGTCCAGATCCCGCAGAGCAGAGCGCATCAAGCGAGCAATGGCAGAAGCATGCTCAGGCTGCGGTAAAGCAGCAGGATCTTCTTGAGACTGACGCCAGAAGTATTGCGCCCGTTGCAGATAAAGCTGCGCATTTCCCGGCTCCTGTTGGATTGACTGGGTTAGCCGCGCCAGCTCATTGGGAAGATCCGCCGGAGCAGAGGATTGAGAGAGAGTGGGATTCTGACGCCGAGGCCGTGCCGACAGGGCAGGGCTTGGGTTGGAACGGCCAACAACCCCGGCGGGCTGGGGAGCTGCCTGTTGCGCAAGCCATTGATAGACCTGCTGCTGGTGAGCGAGAGAGCGCTGCTCAAGCTGTTGTACCCGTTCTTGCAGTTGGGCTTGCCGCCTGAGCCAAGATTCAGAACCTGCTTCATCTTCAAACAAGGCCTGGGATGAGGGCAGGGAGTGCTCCCAAGCTTGTAGAGAAACCTCAGTGACAGGACTCTGGATCTTACGAGATGAGGTCAACCAGCCACATTCGCCAATCAAAAACGGCAAAGACAGCAAACCCAACAGCGCCGAGCCGGAGAACAAAAGACTGGGCTTAAGCATGGATCCCACCCCTTGAAATAGCTTAGAAGTAAAGAGTTGCCTCTAAACTAGTTCGCCGCAGCCGCAGTGTCCAGAGTTTCGGCGATGCTTGCCCTGAGCCAAAACTCAGAAACTCTCCCCTAGGGGATTCTGCCACCCGCCAGATCCACCAACTCCACGCGGCGATTCTTCGCCCGGCCTTCCTCAGTGGTGTTGCTGGCCACAGGAGCAGAGAACCCCACGCCAACCGGATAAAGGCGACGTTGCTCGATACCCAGCTGAACCAACCGGTTGACAACCGCCTCGGCCCGGCGCCGCGAGAGACCTAGGTTGTAGTCGAAGCTACCGGTTGCATCGGTATGACCGACCACGAGGATGCTGAGGTCGGTGCGCTCGCGCATCAGCTTGGCGATCTCGGCAAGGGTGGGCTCGGCAGCCGCTTCGATTTGATCCGAGTCATAGGCAAAGAGAATGCCGTAGAGGGCGATCCGGCCATCGCGGCTGATGGCTTGATTGATCTCGCCGCTTGTGATGCTTTCAACCAGCTCCAGGCGTTGCTGGCGGGGCTTGACATCGACGACATCCACTCGCCCCAGAGTAATCCCGGTCGGGATCTGCCCACTGCCGCGGGTGATCTCCCAGTCATCGGTATTGACCACAAAGTAGGCGCTCACGAATCGCTCATCGCCTTCGGGGGACTTGCCACGTGCGGCTAAATAGGCAGCAGTGTTTTCTCTGGCGTTCTGAAACGGCCACTGGGCCCGTTCTTCCGGCGTGCTGTAGGTGCCCTTCATATTGAGGATCTCGTGAGCAATCTGGTTGTTGTAGCCAAGGGTCTCAATCTCCTCCCCCAAGCCGGAGAAGAGGATCTCAAAGCCGGACTCTTTCAGTTCGGTTTCGTAGTTGAGCAGCGCCTCAAGAGGGGCAACCCGCTCCGGCAGTCGGTAATAGGTCGTGATGCGACGCCCTTCGACAGTTTGAGACCGGTACGGCTGCACAGCTCCCATCGCGCCACTGAAGACGATTTTTTCAAGGGCTAACTTAAAGCGGTCGTAGTCGGCCTGCGATTGAAACACAATGCTGGATCCTGCAAAGCGCTTGAGCCCCGGAGGATCCGCCGTTCCGGGCAGATCGGCCCGAGCCGGCCCCGCCTGGACAAGCAGCGCTGTTAGCACAGCGAAGGCAAAACGCTGTAAATCTGCGCGAAAAGACATAGCCACTCCCTAGTTTTTCCAAAATCTTTACGGGGCCAATGCCTAGAAGCTTAGCTCAGAAATGCAAAGGGATTAAGGGCAAACCTTTCTTTTAGTGTGTTAGTTTACGAACCATTGTTAGTACTTAGGATATGAAGCACTTAAAAATTAAGAGAAAATGCTAACCCGTAGTCGAGCTGAATATTCGAGACAATGCTCTGGCGCTCCCAGCTACCAAGGCGAACTCAAAAAGCGTTCATAAGCATTCATACCCTTTGTAACAGATTGCAAGCAAACCTTCACAAACAGATCACTGCACCCCAGAGTTAGATTTTCTACAGGAGCAGAACCGGGAAGTGCCACCCTTACCTTGGTTCAGTTCGACTCCCAGGATCCCTATGAAGTCATTCACCGCTTCAAGCCAATTGCCGAGGTCCCTGAGCTGACCCGCGAGACCTACGTGCCGCGAGCTTCTACTCCCTTGCTGGATGCCATGGGGCGCGGCATCATCGACCTAGAAAAGAGCCTCAGCGAACTCAGCGAGGCAGATCGCCCGGCCAAGGTTGTGATGGTTGTGGTAACCGATGGGCAAGAGAATGCCAGTCGCGAGTTCCGCAAAGAGCAAATTGAGAAGATGATCAAGGAAAAAACCGAGAAGGAGAGCTGGCAGTTTGTCTTCTTAAGCGCCGATCTGGCTGCCATTGGGGATGCCCAAACCGTTGGCTTCGCTCCCAGCGCGTCCTTGCTATATCAGAAGTCTAAATTGGGCAGCGCAGGAGCGTGGACTTCTCTCTCTCGGCGCACCTCCGAGTACCGATTGGCTGTTCGCCAGAGGCTTATGTTCCTTGATGAAGACCGACAGCATCCCGACGATCCGAACAAGGGCAAGGAAGAAAGCTAATCCCTCTGCGGATAGGGCTTTGTGGGCAGGTTGACACGGGAAGCCCCTCGGATCCAGGGAAAGGGGAAGTATTGCAATGACCTCTGGGCCAGGGAGGATCCCTTCAGCGCCGTCGTCTGGAGCAGCGACGCAGTAACCAACTGGCGGCGGCCCGGTCGCCTTCATCCCATGCCAACCGCTCCACGGCCACCATCACCATCGAGGTGATCACAGCTTCACTTAAATGGCGAGAACGCAAATGCTGCACGGCTGAAGTGGCGGCCTCCAGGTCGCGTCTGCGAATGGCGCGGAGCAGCTCATCAGACATAGACCAAGTCAACGAGCCTCACTTCCTTTCTGCCCCCTTTCTACCCCAAGAGCCAGAAACTTCCCCTTTCCTTCACCTGCTTGTCAGATAATGCAAAAGTTCGTCTTACTTTCACGAAATATCTCACAAGATGTCTCAGGAATTGTTACACTTTTTGCCCCTGAGCCGACCAGGCATGTTAGGCAGCAGGAAGAGCCACAGGAGAGCACGGGATCCCTTGGATAAGCCGCTCCATTTCCGCTTGCAAATCTTGGGTGAGGGCTTGTACGGCTTGTCGGCGGTTGGCCTGGTAGGCGGGCCAGCGTTCGGAAACCGAGAGGGGATCCCCAATGCTGAAACGGGCCAGGCGGGGTCCCAAGCGGGGGGGAGCAGTTCCGACGGGATTTTCTCCTTTGATCCAAGCCAGCAGACTCCAGAGGCGCAGGGCGGTTTCCGCCAACTCATCCAGACTCAAACTGGGCTGCTCAGGTACAGGGCGCACCGCAAACACCATTAAGGTTTCCGCCAAGCGCATGTGCCAGAGGTGAAAACTGGCCTCAGCAGCCACTCGATTGGCCAGCCCCCTTTCCAAAGCCGAGAGAGCAGCAATATCGGCAATATCTTCGCGGTAGATCCAGGCCCAGCCCGCCTGTTCGATGCGGTGCCGCCGCTCGATTAAGTCTCCCTGGGGCTCCAGACCAAAATGCTGCTCGGCCACGCGCAGGACCAGATCCGATAAGCTTTGAAGACGCGCCAACAGATCCCCCTCTTTAACTTGGGCTCTATCTGCAGCAGGAAGGGCAGGGGCATAAAAGCGCTCATAGAAGGTCTGCACGACTTGCAGCAGGTGTTCTCCCAAGCGAAGAATACGGGCCAGCAAAAAGGCCTGACTGGCATGGGTTGAGCGCGGGGGTGGCAGCTTGCAATCGGCCTCCATGCGGCTGAGCAATCTATTCAGAGCGGCACTGGGATCCCGCAGGTAGGAATAGCGAAGGCCTACCGGCAAGATCAGCACCTGCTCTGGCCGTCCCGCCTTGTGCAGATCCTCCACCGCCCAAAAGCTCATCTGGGCTACCCCCGGCTCCAACGGGTTGAGAAGACTGCTCATACCGTTGATCGTTCCTTCTGGAGCTACCGCCAGCGGATATCGGCCCGATACAAACTGCTCACGAGAACTCTTTAGCCCTGCCCGATCCAGACGGCCTCGCAAAATCGGGATCCCGCCCAAGCGCGGCAAGCCCCAACGGGCAACGGATCCCAGCCACAGAGGTAGGCCGCGGTCGTAGACAAACAAAACGTGGGGTCGGCCCCGAAAGCCGATCCCCTGGCGTTGGGCCACCTGCGGCAGAAGATGGGCAAACAAGTACATCAAGCAGGGGGGATCATCGAGGGTCGGGTGTCGAAACGCCACCAACAGGCGAATCTTGCCCGCCTCAAACTGCTGATAAAGCTGAGCCAAACGCTCTCCCCCCTCCACTTCAACGCGAGGGATCCCTTTGGTCCATCGCAACCAAAAGGGCAAGCCTGCTTGAGCAAAACGAACGACCCAAGGCGTCAATCGCGGTGGCAAAAACTTGAGGGGTGGCTGAACCTTCTGTTGCATAGGGATCCTTATCTAGGGTCAGAAAGAGGGTGAACCTAGGCTTTGGATCCCATCTTAAAGAGGGCAAAGCGGGAAGAAAGCCACACAGTGACAGTTCGTCAACTGGATCCCTTCTCCTCACTCCCGGCCCGGCAGCGGCTCAAGCCCCAGCAGTTTTTTTCCGGCGACCGCGAGTCGCTTTGGGGGAAGCTTCTTTACTTGGGGTTGACTCCTCCACCACCTGGCCGTTTAGCACTTGCTTGAGGTGAATGTGCTTGTAACCCAGCTGAATCTCGAACTCATCCCCGGGTTTGAGATTCATTTTTTCGGTGTAGGCCGACCCAATGATCAACTGCCCATTTTTGTGAACGCTGACCCGAAAGGTTGGCTCACGACCGCGCTTGTCTCGGCTGGAACTTGGGCTGAGACTCAGACCTTTTGCCGCCAGCACCGCGTCATAGAACTCATTCAAGTTGACGCGAGGCTTGTTGGTCTTGGTCATGGTTACATAGCCACATCGCTTTGCCGTTTCTCGGCGCGGAAGATGCCCCAAAGCTTCGACCTTCTGCAGCAGAGCCTTCCCGGTTAAAGGTTGTGGTGGTATATCTGACATTTTTTAATGTCCTACATCCTTCTCTTAAGATCATACCCTTGTGATGTACTCCTGCAACCGAAAGTCTGAGACTTTTTTGAAGACAGGTTTTTCTCTTGTTCCTTGAGCCAGCAGCTCCGAAGGAAAAACCTCGTCTCCCTCAAGAGGTGTTCCTGCCCTTGCCAAAAGGTGATGGGGGCAAAAAGAACTCAAGCCCTGAAGAGTGCTGGGGCTTTTGTGGATGGAGCTGACAAAAGATCGCCTTGGGGGTAGTACCGCGGTGTAGATCCGACTCACCGCTTTCTACAGCCTCATCCCCACTCGTCGGCTGCCCCAAACTCTGATCACAGCCAGAAAACAGGCTCGACTTTCCAAAAAACCGCCGCTGAGATGGTGATTGCCTTGCGCAAATCGGTCGAAAAGACAGCCAGAGCGGTGTGAAGCTGGATGCCATCAGACCTAGGCCAGCAGGCATTTTTATCTCTTGGCAGAGGCCGGCTACATCTGAGTAATAGCTGAGGGATCCCCTCTTCGGCACTTCTTCAGATGGGAGCGCAGTGAGCGCGAGTTGCCCAAAGCAAGTTATTCATTCAGGATCCACTCGATTGGCTGCCGCTGAGACAACGATGAGTGGCAAGCTCACCAGCAAACAAAAGCCCCATTGCTCCCAAGACAGGGGTGCTGTGTCGAAGATAATGTTGAACAGGCTCCACTGGCTGAAGAGGATCTGCAGCAGGATGGCCGCCCCAATGCCGATGGCAATGGCTGCTGTATCCATGAGGCGCTCATGGCGCTCCAATTGGCTGGCACGTCCACGGCCCAACAGGGTAGGAATGGCCTGGCTGAGGCTGAGCAAGTAGAAGATGCGCCCGATCACCAACGCTTGGATGGCCATGGTGCGGGCCAGGTCAATGCTGCCGGTGGTTTGTTCGATGTATTCAAAAACCCCGAAGATCAAGATCCAGTTGAACACAGACACCAGCAGGATGCGCTGCAACAGCCTAGGAGAGAGCAAGTTGGCGTTCGGATCCCGCGGCGGGCGGGTCATCTCTCGGCCTGTGCTCGGCTCAAAGGCAAGAGGCACCGTCATGGTGATGGAGTTGATCATGTTTAGCCACAGCACTTGAATGGCCAGAATGGGGAGCTCGCGGTTGAGCAGCACGCTGAGGAGAATCGTCATCGATTCCCCCCCGTTCACCGGCAGGATGAAGGCAATGGCTTTGAGCAGGTTGTTGTAAACCGTGCGCCCCTCCTCAACGGCTGCCTCAATGGAGGCGAAGTTGTCATCGGTCAGGATCATGTCGGCAGCAGCTTTGGCCACTTCGGTGCCGCCTCGCCCCATGGCAATCCCCACATCTGCTTGCTTTAGGGCCGGAGCGTCGTTGACGCCATCGCCGGTCATGGCCACGATCTGCCCCCGCGCTTGCAGAGCTTCCACCAGGCGCAGTTTTTGCTCTGGCACCACCCGCGCGAAGACGGATCCCCGATTGGCAGCTTCCACAAATTCCTCCGGGCTGAGCTGCTCCAGATCTCGACCGCTGTAGGCTTGCACAGGTTTTCCACCCCCCAGGCCCATCTGCTCGGCAATGGCTTGAGCCGTGAGCACGTGGTCGCCGGTGATCATCTTCACCTGCATCCCAGCCGTTTGACAGGAACGCACGGCGGCAATGGCCTCTGGCCGCGGCGGGTCAATCATTCCCTGCAAACCGAGGAAGATTAAACCCTCCTGCAGATCTGGGTGATCCACCCGAGTTTGGCTGCTGGGGACGGTTTTTTGGGCAAAGGCCAGAACTCGCAGCCCCTGCCGTGCCAAGGCCTCCACCTGCTGGCGAATCCGCTCCTCTTCCAGAGGCTGGATCTCCCCCTGGGATCCCATCTGGCTGCGGCAGCGGGGCAGCAGGGCTTCCACCGATCCCTTGACATAGATGCAGTGCTCTTCTGGCCCCAGGCGGTGCAAGGTGGCCATGTACTGAAATTCAGATTCAAAGGGAATGCTGTCCAGGCGAGGGCGGCGGCGCTGCAGATCGTCCATATCCAAACCCGCCTTTTGGCCCGCCACAATGAGGGCAGCTTCGGTGGGATCCCCTACCACCTCCCACTGGCCGTTGTCTTTGGGTTGCAGACGGGTGTCGTTGCAGAGGCAACCGGCCAAGAGACAAGCCTGTAACACCGGCAGCCGATCCACTTCCACCGGAGCATCCCCCTCCTGGGCCAGGATTTGTCCCTGAGGACTGTAGCCACTGCCTGTGACTCGGTAGAGCTGGGATCCGGCGTAGATGGCCTGCACCGTCATCTGGTTTTCCGTGAGGGTGCCGGTTTTGTCAGAGCAAATTACCGTAGCGCTGCCCAGGGTCTCCACCGCCGGCAGCTTGCGGATAATGGCGTGGCGTTTTGCCATGCGGGAAACCCCAATCGCCAAGGTTACAGTGACTACCGTCGGCAAGCCTTCGGGGATAGCACTCACCGCCAGCGCCACTGCCGCCTCAAAGACACTGGCCGCCCCCTGTCCCTGAGCCAATCCCACCAAAAAGGTGAGCCCGGCCAAGCTGAGGATGATCCTGAGCAGCATGAGGCTGAATTCCTCGAACTTGCGTGTTAGGGGAGTTTGCAGGGATCCCCCCTTTTCGACCAACTCCGAGATACGGCCTGTTTGAGTCTGGTTGCCAATGGCCACCACCACCCCTGCTCCTTGGCCGAAGGTAACAAAGCTGCCGGCATAGGCCATGTTCTGGCGGTCGGCTAGGGGTGTGTCTTCCGCCAGGGATCCCAGCCGTTTTTCCACCGGCACCGACTCTCCGGTCAGGGCCGATTCATCCACCTGCAAGTTGCGCACGCTCAGCAAGCGCAGGTCGGCGGGCACCTTATCTCCCGAGCTCAAGAGCACCACATCCCCCGGCACCAGCTCCCGCGAGGGCACCCGCAGTTTTTGCCCCTCCCGGATGACAGTAACCTCCGTCACCACCGACTGGGCCAGGGCGGCGATCGCTTCCTCCGCTTTGGACTCTTGGATGTAGCCGATGAGAGCGTTGATCACCACCACCGCCCAGATCACGATGGCATTGCGCCAGGATCCCAAAAACGCCTTGACCGCCCCGGCAACCATCAAGATGTAGAGCAAGGATTGGTTGAACTGCTGCAGAAACTTCACCCAGGCCGGGGTAGCCGCCTTGGCCTTTAGCTCGTTGGGGCCATATTGCTTCTGCCGCTGGATCACCTCAGCTTGAGACAGACCCCGTTCCAGAAGCGCCGCCAGAGGCAGATCCACTGCAACGATTTGGCGGGCAACATCCTCTTCGGGCAGAGCGTGCCAGGGAGCTGCCGGCAATGAGTCAGGGGAGACGGATTTTGCCATCGCAGGTCTCTAGTTGAATCGCAACAGAACTTGAAAGCCAGCCGTGAATTCAACGGCAAATCCCTCGTACAGTCCACAGCCTAGCCGACGCCGCCTACCCCCCAGAAGTGCCGCTGTTCCCCCCAGCGTCAACAAAGCCTAGTACCCAGGAATGCTGGGGAAGGGAAACCACCTGTCCAGTTGTTCTGTCGGGGGTCGTAGACCTAGACAAGTGGCGTGGGGTAGGAATACCCAACCGCGAGGTAAAGACTCCATCCCGCTGACGCCAAGGGAAGCCCGCGCTCTGTCCGTAGGACGAGCGCCGGGAGGATGTCACGAATGCTAGGGTCTGTAACAGAGGGGAGCTTGCTCAAGATCGACAGGGATCCTCAGCCAGCCGAGCCAGAGCCTCCAAATCAGCACCCACCACGCGGTTGAGAATCCATTCGGGATGTTGCTGGGCACCCATGCGTCGATAGAACTCTATCGCCGGCTGATTCCAATCCAAAACCATCCACTCCAGCCGCCCATATCCTTTGGCCACCGCCTCCTGAGCCACCCGCGCCAAGAGCGCTTTGCCAATGCCTCTGCCGCGAAACTCCGGCAACACGAACAGATCCTCAAGGTAAATCCCTGGTCGGGTCAGGAACGTGGAAAAATTGCGGAAGTAGAGGGCAAATCCCACCGCTTGCCCCTCCACTTCTGCCAACAACGCCGAGGCCAAAGCCTCTGGGCCAAACAAATAGTGGCGCAACAGATCGGCGGATCCCGTTACCAGGTGGCTCAGCTTCTCGTACTCGGCCAAGGCGCAGATGAGGTCAAACAAAACGGGCACATCTAAGGCGGTGGCAGGACGGATTTCCATACTTTTGCCTGGCTTCACAACCAATTCCTTGAATTTCCTGAGATACCGGCACGAGAACAGACCACAGTTTATTCTTGTTGTGGACAGAACGCCCAGGCAGCATCTTTTGGACGCGCAGCGTGGTGGGGGCAGCGGCAGGGGCCCAGAGGACTCACCGCACAAGGCAGGTAGGGTGACCGAGAAAAGTAACGGCAGAAGGGATCCCAGGCCGAGTCAGAAAAGAGAGTTGGCATGGCCCGGCGCTCGTCCCCGATTGAGAGGCGGCGGGATCCCCTCTTTTCCAGCAGAGGGATCAACTGAGCCCAGAACGTCAGCCCTAACCACAAGCCAACTCCCATGACCAGCGCTTGCACAATTGCCCTCCCCCGTCGGCCAACAGCGTTGTCTTCCAACCAGAATCAGCCTCGGCCAGCCTGCTTGCCCAGGACTAGCGTGGCAGCCCGTTTTGGAGCTGTCCTTCCCTGCCGGCAAGAACCCGAGAAAAACCGATTAGAGTGAAATATGGACTGACCCGCTGAGCCTTCCGATTCCATGACCACCTCCACCCTTGATGCTGCCGCCATCCTTGAGGCGTTGCGCCCTGTTCAAGATCCGGAGCTGCGCCGCAGCCTGGTGGAACTGAACATGATCCGGGATATTCGCGTCGAGCCTGGGCGAGTGGCCTTTACCCTGGTGCTGACCACGCCGGCCTGCCCTTTGCGAGAATTCATTGTGGAGGAGTGCAAAGCTGCCATCCGCCAGCTGGCCCCCATCGAAGCCATTGATGTTACGGTAACGGCAGAAACCCCCCGTTCCCCTTCCCTGCCGAATCGCCAGTCCATCCCCGGTGTGCGCAACATCATCGCCATTTCCAGCGGCAAGGGGGGCGTGGGCAAAACCTCGGTGTCGGTGAATGTGGCGGTGGCGCTGGCCCAAAGCGGGGCCCGGGTGGGGCTACTGGATGCCGACATTTACGGTCCCAATGTGCCGCTGATGCTGGGCCTGCAGGATCGGTCTCTGGTTGTGCAAAAACGGGAAGATGGCGGCGAAGACATCTTCCCCTTGGAAAATTACGGCGTCAAGATGGTGTCGATGGGCCTCTTGGTGGGACGGGATCAGCCGGTGATCTGGCGGGGGCCAATGTTAAACGGGGTGATCCGGCAATTTCTCTATCAGGTGCAGTGGGGAGAGTTGGACTACTTGATTGTAGATATGCCCCCCGGCACCGGCGATGCCCAATTGACCCTAGTGCAGGCAGTGCCGCTGGCAGGAGCTGTGATCGTCACCACGCCACAATCGGTGGCCCTGCTGGACAGTCGCAAGGGCTTGAACATGTTTCGGCAGTTGGGGGTGCCCATCCTGGGTATTGTGGAAAACATGAGCTACTTCATCCCGCCCGACCTGCCGGATCGCCAGTACGATATTTTCGGCTCAGAAGGGGGAGAGACCACGGCCCGCGAGCTTGGTGTCCCGCTGCTGGGGCGGATCCCGTTGGAGATTGCCCTGCGCCAAGGGGGGGATGCGGGCCAGCCCATCGTCATCAGCCAGCCTGAGTCAGCCTCGGCCCAGGCGCTTCGGCAAATTGCCAAAACCTTGGCAGGCCGTGTTTCGATGCTGGCTTTGGGGGCAGGCTAGAAGCGCTCGGCTTCCACCAACGAGACCCCGAAGCTGCGTCCCCCCACCACAATCCCCTCTTGGGCCTTGCCGCGCACGGTTACAGTGCTGTTCATGGCCGGTAGGCCCTTGTCGGTGATGACCCAGAGGGAGCCGCTGTTGTCTTGGATCTCATACACGCCCTGGCCGAACACTCCTATCTGGTTCACCACGCGACCGCGGATATACACATTGGTGTAGCGGGAGGGATTTTGTTCGATCTGGGCGATGGGGGTTGTGCCGATGCCCAGACGCGCCAGTGGCCCACACCCGGCTAGGGCCAGGCTCAAACACAGCAAGAACACCAGGGATCCCTTGGGGAAAGGTAGGCCGAGTCGCTGTTTCATGGGTTGCTTCCATTACGAGCACCTGCTCCCACCATAGCAAGCCGGCAGGGAAATCCACGGCCAAGTTAGAACTTCTCGCCAATGCCGAAATGCAGTTGGCCTTGGCCGGCTCCGCCTTGCCCAACCGCGTAGTCGATGCGCAGCGGCCCCAAGGGAGATTGGATGCGAATGCCGACCCCCAGCCCCAAACCACTGCCCGGCTTGTTGCGCACCGCTGCAGGATTGCCGGCCACCGCAGCTCCACTGCCCAAATCGGTGCCGTAGTCGGCAAAGACCACTGCCCCCACCGGGTCGAAAATGGGAAAGCGCAATTCGGCGGTTGCGGTGGCAAAGCTGCGACCGGAACCGATACCCCCCTCGAAAAAGCCCCGCACCGAGTTGCCGCCACCAATGGCAAAAGCATCGTAGGGAGCCAAGTCGCCGATGGTCGTGCCTGCTCGCACATCAAAGGCCAATACCTGCGGTCGCTCGCTGCGGGTTTCAAACAGGTTGACGGGAATGAACTGGCTGTAGCCGGCCTCGAGGCGGTTGGCATTCAAGCCATTTTGAAACAGACGTACCGACTGTTCTGTGGAGATGCGAAAGACCGAGCCCTGGCTGGGGCTGTTGGGGTTGTCGCGGGCGTCGTTGACGAGGCCAAACCGCAAGGTGGTGTAGCTGTCTTGGCCGCTCTCGCTGAAGGTAATCGGGTTGCCCAGCACATCGAAGCGCTGCTGCTCCCCGTTGCTGTTGCGAGCTTCTACAAATTGGATGCGGGTGCCCAAGCTGGCCCGCCAATTGCCCCCAATCGGGCGAGAGAAAGTCACCCCGCCGCCAAGACGGTTGATGCGCACGGGATCCCCATTGGGCAGGGTGAATCCCTCATTAAAGACAAAGCTGGAGCTCTGCTGGTTGGAGATGTTGACGTTGTAGGAGGTGGGAATGTCCAGCGTGGCAATCCGCGGGTCGGTGAAGTTTAAGTCGAAGAGGGTTTCGTTGGTGCCCACCTGCACGTTGAAGCTGGCACTCTGGTTGTTGCCGCCCAAGTTTTGTTCGGAGACGTTGAGGCCGGCGAAGACCCCTGTGGCGGAGCTAACGCCGATGGTGCCGCCCAAGGTACCGGTGCGACGTTCTTCCACGTTCACCACCACCACCACCTTGTCGGGATCCTGGCCGGGGTTGAGCCCCACATTCACATCTTGAAACAGGTTGAGATTAAAAACCGCCTGCAGGTCTTCCTGGATTTGGTTGCGGTTAAACACATCCCCCGGCTTGGACTTCAACTCGCGGGTGATGATGAAGTCACGGGTTTTGGTGTTGCCCTGAACGCGAATATCCTCGATCACCCCTTCGGCGATCTCCAGGGTGATGGTGCCGTCTTCAGAGGAGCGCACATCCGTCACTTTGGCCAGCACGTAACCCTTATCGGCGTACCACTGTTCAATCTCGGCCACAGCCAGTTGCAGCTCGCCGAAGTTGAGCACCCGCCCTTCCTGGTCGGCAAAGGCGGCCCGCAGCACTTCCGGATCCAGAACTTTCGCCCCTTCCGTGCGCACGGCTTTCAGGATTGGGTTGGGCTTGACCTCAAAGGTGACCCGCACTCCCAAAGGCGTATCGGAAGGCACTGCCCGCACATCGGCAAACAATCCGGTGGCAAACACGGCATTGATGTCTTCCCGCAACTGGGATCGGGTGGAAACCTCGCCGGCGCGGGTGCGGATGACGCTGTAAACCCGGTTGATCAGCTCCGGATCTTCAGTGCCCTCAACCACTACCTCCGCTACCAACACTTCTGGCTCGCCGGCAGTGGGGGGTGGGGTGGGGGAGGGCTGGGCGGGGGTGTCGCCACCGGTGCGCAGGTCGAGGGTGCCGGGCTGAGGAACCGATTGCGCCCAAGCCGGGGATCCCATCAGCAGAGCGCTACGGGACGCTTCAGCAAACGCAAAAGCGGTGCAGAGCACCATCCCGCGGGTGAGCGCTGAAGTTAGCCAAGGGCGAAGTTGCCTGGAACGATTCATGGGGATCCCTCGCACACCAAAAAGCAAGATTGCAGAGCCGGGCCAAGCTTGCGTTAAAACCCTCTGCCGCCCAGCAGCGGACAATTGCCCTGGATTATATCAATCCCCATCCACCCAGATCCGAGCGTGGCCGCGAACCGGATTGCGGACTTGGGCAGTCTGGAGTGCAAAAAGCAGCCTCCCCCGCTCAAGGCAGGCGCAGGGATCCCCTACAGCGCTGGCCGCAAGACCTCGGCTCGACTTCCTCGGCAGCTAGGTTGACTTGGGAGTTGAGGATGACGACGGTGATGGGAGCAGGAGTGGGAGGCAAAGAGCGGCTGCTCCTCCAGCCCCAACTGTCGGCGTACTGTTGTGGGGGAACGTTGGGCAGGATCAGGACGGTGTTTTGCAGGACGTTGCTTTGCAGGGTGGTGGCGTTGCCGTTCAGGATCGCCATCTGCTGGGTGTGGGAAGTCTGAGCCAGGACGGCTGGAGCAAACCCGAAGCCGAGCAGAGCTGCCACTCCGGGGAGGAGGAGTTGGGTGGACAACATCGAGGATTCTCCACAAGACGCCAGGATGCCGACACTTTAGCCTGCTTTGCCCTCCGCTGAGTTGCCGCAAAAAAAGCTACGTGATGGGGAGGGATCCCTGCTGGGGATGTACAGCCGCGCGGCCCAAACCCACAAAAAGGCCTGCAGAGGGTACTCTGTGCAGGCCCGTCTTGCTCGTCTGGATTGTCTTGATGGAGCTGATACATTCACGCTGAACTCTCCTGAACATGGTTCAGGAAAGAAGCGATCGCATCCTGCCTATCTCTGTTCGCGTCAGCGGGACGGAGTCCAAACAGGAAGGCGGTATCCCGCAAAGCCCTGAGGAATACCCCCCGAGCGCTTTCCCCCTTCACTTCCCGGCAACCGTTGCGGTGGACTCAAGGATCAGGGGGAAACTTGGTCTACTATATCCCTCTCAATGACTTTTGCCAAACCGCCTAAAGCTCAGTAAATTCAGCAAAGTTCAGGGTTTTGGGGGTTAGAGGCATGCTCGGAAGGAGAAACCGGCCCCCGCTCAGGAGCCGTAGGGGAAAATTAGCTCTCCGGCTCAAACACCTTCAGATCCACCACCTTCCCCCCTTGGAAAGTCCAGTGGGCAAAGGTTCCGGCAACTTCCCCATTCTCATCGAAGTTGATGGATCCAGAGGCGCCGGTGTAGAAGATGTCTTCCCCTTTGCCGATCAGCTCCACCGCCTTGGCCCACTCTCCGGGCAGGATCTCGGTGCCGGGGGGATTGGCCACTTCCCGCAAAGCATCCCGAACAGCAGTGCCATCGGTGCTGCCGGCTTTCTGAATGGCCAGAGCCAGGACAAAAGCGGCATCGTAGGCGGTGTCGATGTAGGGGGTGGGGGGCAGCTCCCCGTAGGCGGCTTTGTAGGCTTCGGCAAAGATTTGGTAAGCCTTGCTATCGGTGAGGGCCTGAGGCGAAACGCCGATGGATCCCTCTAGCTTTTCGGCTCCCACCTGGGCTGCCACGTCGGGAGAGCGCATGCCATCGGTGAAGACAAAGCGGTCAAACAGTCCTTCTTCCAAAGCTTGCCGCAAAATGACCACACCGTTTTCGGGGTAGCCAATCAGCACCAACGCCTGGGGATCCCCTTCCTTCAGTTGGGTCAGCTCACTGCGGTAGGAAGCCTTGCCGGGCTCGTAGGGAACCGACTTGGTGATGGTGCCGCCCCGCTTTTCAAAAGCCGTCTTAAAGCTGTCGGCCAGGCCCTGGCCGTAGTCGTTGTTAATGTAAATAATCGCCAGGCGCTCCAGCTTCTCTTCACGGGTGATCTGGGCCAAGGCCACCCCTTGGTAGGCGTCGGAAGGAACTGTGCGAAACAGAAAATCGTTGTCCTCCAGGGTGGTGATGGTGGGGGCGGTGGAAGCGGGGGAAATTTGCGGGATCCGATTGGGAACAGAAACCGTCGTGGCCACCGGAATGGTGATGCCACTGCCCAAGGCGCCGATGATGCCGGCCACCTTCTCCACGGTGACCAACCGTTGAGCTGCGTCGATAGCTGGCTGAGCCGACGTCTGGTCATCCGCTTCGACCACTTGGGCAGGGGATCCCAAAATGCCGCCAGCCGCGTTGATTTGGTCAATCGCCAGCTTGATCCCCTTGAGGCAGTTTTCCCCGAAGGCCTGCAGATCCCCGGTGAGAGACATTAAAGCCCCGATTTTGACCGGCCCTTGAGTTGCCTGCTGAGCCGTGCTGGGCAGCAGAGTGGTGGCAAGAGCAGCAGCCGTCAGGGCAGCCGCCGCCGCAAAGGCCCGTCGGGTGAGTTTGTTCATGGGAGACATAACCAACAACCTCCTGTGAGGGAAGGGAAAGTAGAACTCAGATCCCAAAAGTCAAGCAAGTGTTGAACCGTAGCAGTCAGACGTTGACTCACCTCAAAGCGTTCCCCACTTCCTCAAGAAAAGATGGCTCCGGAAAACAGGCGGGCCAGACTCAGGATCTCGCCCGTTCCTTGGCTGCTGTAGGGCTGGCTGCGGCCTCCAAAGGCAGTTGCCCCTGTAGGAATCCGGGAAGGATAATGGGCAAACTCGGCCATTGGGCTCATTATATTTTGAGAAATACTGAACTCATCGGTCGGCGGGGTTTTCCCAAGGCAGCGGCGTGATTGTTATCGACGACATCTCCAAGCGGTTTGGCGGCATTAGCGCGGTGGATCACTGTTCCTTCCGCATCGAAACCGGTCGGATTACGGGCTTGATCGGCCCGAATGGGGCAGGGAAGACCACGCTCTTTAACATCATCGCCGGGTTTATTCGGCCCAGCAGCGGGCGCATCTGGCTGGATGGGGAAGACATCACCGGCCTGCCCCCTCACCATCTGTTCCGTCGAGGGCTGGTGCGCACCTTTCAGATCCCGCGGGAGTTTGGCCGCATGACCGTCTTGGAGAACTTGATGGTGGTTCCCCCCAACCAGATAGGGGAAAACCTGTTCGCCACTTGGTTCGGTTGGCGGCAGGTGCAACGACAAGAACGCAACCTGCAAGCTCGGGCGGAAGAGGTTCTGGAACGGCTGAACCTGATCCATCTGCGGGATCAACTGGCCATCACCCTTTCCGGCGGGCAAAAAAAACTCCTGGAACTGGGACGTACCTTGATGACCGATGCACGGGTGATCCTGCTGGACGAGCCGGGGGCCGGCGTCAACCGCACTCTGCTGGCGGATTTGATGCGTTTTATCGAGTATCTCAACCGCGAGCGCGGCTGCACCTTCTGCATCATCGAGCATGACCTGGATCTGGTGACCCGTCTCTGCGACCATGTGGTGGTCATGGCTGCCGGCAAGGTTCTCACCCAGGGATCCATGGAGGAGATCAAACAAAACCCAGCCGTGCGGGAGGCCTATTTGGGATCTGTGGCACTGGCCAACTCCCTAAACCCACCCCAACCCTCCCCTCTGCCTTCGGAGGGATCCCTCTCATGACCCCTTTGCTGGACATCCAAGATCTCTACAGCGGCTACCGGGGGGTGGACATCCTCAAAGGGATCCACCTGAAGGTGAACCCTGGGCAAATTGTGGTGATCATCGGCCCCAATGGAGCCGGCAAATCGACGGTGCTGAAATCCTTATTTGGCTTGGCCACCATCCGCTCAGGCCGAGTGCTGTTTCAGGGATCCGACATCACCCACCTGCCCACTGAGCAACTGGTGCAGCGGGGAATCGGCTTTGTGCCCCAGACCAACAATGTCTTTCCTTCCCTCACCGTGCAAGAGAACCTGGAGATGGGGGCCTTCATCCGACGCGACAACCCTGCCGCCCAATTGGAGCGGGTTTATGAGCTGTTTCCACCCCTGAAAGAGAAACGACGCCAAGCGGCGGGATCCCTATCGGGTGGACAACGGCAGATGCTGGCCATAGGGCGAGCGTTGATGGTGGAGCCGCAGTTGTTGTTGCTGGATGAGCCGACCGCCGGCCTGTCACCGCTGTACATAGAACAGACCTTCGCCCTCCTGCGAGAGATCAACCGTCTTGGCATCAGCATCCTCATGGTGGAGCAAAATGCCAAGCAGGCCCTGAAGATGGCGGACTGGGGCTATGTTTTGTCCACCGGAGAGAACCGCTTTGAGGATACCGGCCCCAACCTGCTGAGCAATCCTGAGGTGCTGGAGCTGTTCTTGGGTGGTTGAGGCCCTCACCCCCCTCCCCTTTCCCAGAAGGAGAGTCAAGCGGGACTGGCCAGTTGCTGCTTGCGCAGTTGAGCTGCTTGGTTGAGAAGAGCCTCCACAAACGTCATCGCTTCTTGGGCGGAGTGGCCGGCAGTGAGTTGGGCCAGTTCTTCGCGGCGTTCCCGTTCTCCCAAAAGCTCCACCCGCACAGAAGTTCGTTTTTGGTGCACCACCTTGTGAACCCGCAGGTGGTGATCCGCCAAGGCAGCGATCAGAGGTTGGTGGGTGACGCAGAGGATCTGGTGATCTCGGGCAATGCTGTGCAGCTTGGTGGCGATGGCTTGCGCCACTTTGCCCGACACGCCGGTATCGATCTCGTCGAAAACCATGGTGGCCACCGGATCGATGCGGCTGAATACGGCTTTCAAGGCCAGCAGAAAACGGCTCATCTCGCCGCCCGAGGCAATGCTGGCCAAGGGCTGAAGAGGCTCACCCGGGTTGGGGCTAATCCAAAAACTCACCTGATCCACCCCCTCTGCTGTCGGGGGGCCGGGTTGGATCTGCACCCGGAATTGCACTGCGCTCATCCCCAGCGGGCTGAGCTCTTCTATGAGGGCCTTTTCCAGTTGACAGGCCGCTTGTTGCCGCAGTTGAGAGAGCACCTGGCAATGGCGCTCCAGGTCTTGGGCAGCTTTGTCCAGCCGCACCTGCAATTCCTCTAGGTCGGTGTTGTCTCCTCGCAGTTGGGCCAACTCCGTCTGCACCCGCTCCGCATGGGCCATCACCTCGGCCAAGGTCGGGCCGTATTTGCGGCAGGCTTGTCTGAGTTGCGCCAAGCGCCGTTCAATTTTGTTCAACCGACCGGGATCCGCCTCCAGCGTCTCGCCGTAGCGAACCAGCTCCCGCCCCACCTCCTCCACCTGAATGAGAGCGCTGCTGACCATTTCCGCCAGAGGGGCTAGGTCGGGATCCCGCTGGGTCATGGTCTGGAGCAGCCGCTCTACCTGGCCCAACAGG
Organism: Thermostichus sp. OS-CIW-29; assembly: GCF_054058195.1. Classification (NCBI taxonomy): domain Bacteria; kingdom Bacillati; phylum Cyanobacteriota; class Cyanophyceae; order Thermostichales; family Thermostichaceae; genus Thermostichus; species Thermostichus sp. OS-CIW-29. The sequence continues at coordinate 43,785 of NZ_JBSSAB010000006.1, read as the reverse complement.
TCGGCGATGGCCGGTGAGCCACTATCGTTTTGGTAGAGCAGTTGGTGAGCTGCGTAGCTTTGCTGTTGCAGTTCCACCCGGTGAGCCAGGCGCTCTCGTTCCCGCTCCAGCTTGGCCATTTCGTCGGGATCCTCCAGGCGCAGGGCGGCCAGCTCTTGCGCTTGAAACTCCAGTAGGTCTAGCCGTTGCAGGCGCAGTTGTTGGTTTTGCCGGCGGGATTCCACCTCTGTTTTCAGTTGGTTCCAGGTTTGGTAAAGGGCAGCCACCTCCGCCCGTGTTCGCAACAACTCTTCGCCGCCAAAGTCGTCCAGCCAACGGCGCTGGGTTTGGGGAGATTGGATTTGAACGGTTTGCCCCTGGGCAGTGATCTCTACCAATTTGGCCCGCAGGTTGAGCATCTGGGCTTTGTTCACCAGCACCCCATTCACCCGCAGGCGGCTGGTGAGCTTGCCGTTGCGCAACACCAGCTCGCGACTACAAACCAGGCCCTCCTCTAGGGGGTCGATGTGCTCTTGTTCTAGCCAGGCTTGCAGTTCAGGATTAGGACTGAAGATCGCTTCCACCAGACCTCGTTCGCTGCCAGTTCGCAGAGCCCGAGCTGTACCTCCTAGAGCTGCATCCAGCGCATCGAGGATGATGGATTTGCCGGCCCCGGTTTCTCCGGTGAGCACGTTCAGCCCCGCTCGAAAAGGGATCTCCAATTGCTCGATCAGGGCAAAGTTCTCGATCCGCAGCAGGCGCAACATAGGGATCCCGTGGGCTCAGCGTGCCGTTGGCAGTTTTCAGGATAGGGCTTGCAGGGGTCGCTCTGTCCCACGTTAGCGTACCCACCATCCCTCGGCGGACGGGTACAGCGGCCAGCGGGGAGTCTGTTATTGCAGGGGTGGGGAGCACCACCTGTTCTGGTTTGGGGATCCCCTCGGGGAAATTGGCAGCCCGGCTCAGCCCACCAGGGGGTAGCGCTCCATCAGGTAGCAGAGGCAGTCTTGGCGGATGATGCGGCTATTGAGGGTGAGCATGCCCGGCATGATGGGCACGCTGGTGCGAATTTCTCCATTGCAGGCATAGAAAAAGCGATCCGCCACATTTTGGCCCTGCTCGTCTTGCACCTCCAGGTGGAAGCCGTTGTTCGTCCAGCCAATGGGGGTGTGAGGGGGAAGCTCCCGAAAATTGAGGAGATCCAAATCCGGCGGGAAGCGGATGTGGGAGGGGGATCCCTCTTGGTTGCCATCCTCTTCCCCAAAGCTGAAGCTCACCTGATCCGGGATTTTGACAATGGCGACGCTGTGGAAGAGGTCGATATCTTGGCGGAAGACAGGGCGCTGCGGGATCGCCGACAGGTGCAGGCAGGCTTCCAGAAATTCGTAGGCATGCTGGGTGCCGTGGGGCTGATCCGGCTTGCCACACTCCAGGGTCACCGCCGGGCAGAAGCGCCCGAAGGCCATGCTCTGCACCCCTTCTGGCTTGGTGAAATAGAGGACGGTGCGCCCAAACAAGGTGGCCAGGTGCAGGGTAGGGGCATCCAGGTGATTGACACAGGCGTAGTGGGGGTTGGTGCCCGTGTTGTTGTGGATATCGACGCTGGCAAAAACGCCCCGCTGCTGCATTTGCTGAAGGACGGCCTGGGCCATGGCATGTTCGGGGGTGGAGCCGGAGCCCCAAATGCGGTTGTAGTCGGGTTGGCCGTCCAGCCGCCGTTGTCCTTGACGGGCTGCCTGAACATTGCCGATGAAGAGGGAAAGGGAGCGGGGCAATTCCCGTTCGCGGCAGCGGTGCAGAGGACTGTAGCGGCGGAGAAGCTGTCGCACCGCCTGCCAGCCGGTGGTTTCGTTGCCGTGCAGCAGGACGGACACAAACAGGGCGGGATCCCGTCGTCCCGGCAGATGGATGAGGGTTGGCCCACCCAATCGGTCGTAAAGCTGATGGGCCTCTAGATCCAGCAGTTGATCCGGTAGATGATCGAGAACGGTGAGCATGCTGTTTGGGCTAAGAGGCTCGATTCAAACTTCTGGCTTCCGGCCCTAGAGTGGGAGGGAGCGGGAGTCCAAATGAACCGTTTCGCTGCGGTAGCTCGGGTCGCGAAAGACCCTCTGAGCAAGAATCTGCCCGCTCGAAATTTGAGCAAGGGTCCACCCTGCCGCTGCGGTGGCCCACCGCTGGTGCAACTGGCTGTGGGGAGAGCCCTAGTTGAGATCCCAGGTGTGTACCGGTTGGCCTTGCCGCTGCCGTTCCCAGTAGGCACAGGTCAATTGTTGCATATCTTTACCATGCCGAGCCACGTAGCGGCGCTGCCAGGTGGCCCCATTCTGCCCCGACTCCACCCGGGCGCGGAGAATGTCCAGGTACTCCTGAATATCGGAGGGGGCCAGATCCAGTTGAACCAAACCCGCCTCTGCTTGGGGGATCAGCTCTTCCAGCAGCAATTGGCGCAGGGATCCCTGCCAACCCTTGAGCCAAGTGATGGGGGCCTCCAGGCCGAAGCGGGCCGCCGTGTAGAAATTGGCGCGGCACTGGGCAAAGCTTAGCTCCTGCTCGGGGGAAACGGGCTGGGATCCCAAGGCTTGTACCAGGCCAAAGTAGAAGGCCGCGTTGGCGATCATGTCGGGTAGGGTTGGGCCTGCCGCTGCCACCCGCTGTTCGATGCGCAAGTGGGGAACGGGATCCAAGCCGATGAGGGGTCGGTTCCAGCGCCAGATGGTGCCGTTGTGGAGGCGCAAATGGGCCAGCTCTGATGGGGAAGTGGCTAACTTTTGTGGCAATACCACCGGGTAGCGATGCAGGTTTTCCCAGAACAGCTCCATTAGGGATCCCTGTACATAGCCTTGCCCGAAGGTGACGCGGGGGCAGTGGGTGGGGGAGGGCGGGGGTGGCCCATCCAAAGCTTGCTCAAACAAAGGGATGCGGGTTTCTGCCCACAGATCGTGCCCGAACAGGTAGGGGGAATTGGCCGCCAGCGCCACCAAGGGGGCTGACACGAGCAGGGAAGCGTTGAAGTAACGGGCCGCCTGTTGGGGGGATACCTGCAGATGGATTTGAAAGGAGGTGGTCGCCGCCTCCAGCATGATGTCCGGGTGGGTAACCCGCAACCGCCCAGCCGGTCCTTCGATATCTAGCCCCAGGGAAGGGATCGCTTGGGATTGCTCGCGCCGGTGCAAGTTCAGGATTTGCTCATTGAGGGCCAGGTAACGCTTGCGGGGGGAGATCATCTCCAAGGTCAGTTGCTTTTGCTGCACCGTGGGCAAAATCCCGATCATCATCAACCCCGCCTGCAAGTGTTCGGCCACCCGGCAACAGCGATCCCACGTTTGGCCCAGCTCTTGCTGAAACTGCCGCAGAGCCAAGCCGGTCAAAACTTGGGGCCGGCTGTTGATCTCCACGTTAAACTGGGCCAGTTCCGGCACCACCAGCGGATCGTTCACCGCTTCCAGGTAGGCTGAGTTGATCGGGGCCGGATCCCCCTGAGGGGTCACCAGCCATGCCTCCAGCTCAAACCCGCCCACCGGGGATCCCTGGGCAAAGGGCCGGCAGGCGGGATCCAGCCCCGGCGCACCGGCCAACCAGCGCTCGAGCAACTTCGTCTCTTGCTGGAGCCGAGCTGCAAACTGAGCAAAGTCTGCAGTACCAAAACGGAGGCAGGTGATCTCCTGGCCCATGGGAACAACTCCGCAGCTTTTGGGAATGAGGTTAATCGCTGTTGCCGGGATCTCGACACCCCTAGCTTTACTTAGCCCGCAGTGATGGATACATCTTCAATGCGCAGGGCGGGAAAGGCAGCCGTGCCGTTGAAAACCGTTACTTCCTGGGAAATGGCGGAGATATTGCGCAAACAATCGTAGAGATTGCCGGCAATGGTGGTCTCCAGGATGGGGCGTTTCTCGCCGCCTTTGACCAAGAAGCCCCCTTTCACCACCCCAGAAAAGTCACCGGTAATGGGGTTGCTGCTGCCGGAGAGGCGGGTGACGATAACTCCTCGATCCATCGCGTAGAGCTCGGACAGGGGGGTTGTCCCCGGCGCCACTCTCAAACAAGCTGGCCCCACCCCCGGCAGGCTGCCCGCCCCCCCTGTGGCATGGCCGTTGGACGGGATCCCGGCAGCGCGAGCTTCGTAGCTGTTGTACATGAAGTTGCAGAGGATCCCTTCGTGAACCAAGGGGGTGATTTGGCGAGGGATCCCTTCGCGGTCGAAGGGCTCAATGGGGTAGCCGGGCAGGCCCAGGCCTTCAGAAACCACGGTGAGCAACGGGCTGGCGATCCGGGATCCCATTTTTTGCGCCAGAGGGCTTTTGCCTTTGCGCACCGCATCCGCCCCCAAGACAAAGAGGAGATCCCCTAGAAACTCCTCCACCACATCTGGCGGCAGGACAATGGGGCCGCGGAAGCTCTCCCCCTCGCCAGCCCCCAGCGCCCCCACACATTTTTGGACAAAGCGATCAAAAGCCCGCTCCAGCGCCGGCACCAGATCGGCCCGCTTCTGCACACTGTCGCCGTCGTAGGCAAAGCTGCCCACCTCGTCCCCGTCGATGGCCATGCCAAACAGGGATCCCCCCGCCTCGACACTGTGGTAGTTGGCGCGGATGCCGGTGGAAGAGGCGATAGCCAGGGTCTCTTCCTCAACGCTGAGGGAGCCGCTGTCGATGGTGATGCGAGGGTCTTTGGATCGCACCCACTCCAGCAATTGGGATCCCAACTGGGTCAGCTCGGCGGCATCCAGTTCCAGCAGGCCTGGGTCGAGGGCAAAGGGCACCTGGGGCAAAGGTTGGGGCTCCGGCAGCCCGTTGAGGGGATCCGCCGGCGAAGCCTTGGCCATGGCTACAGCCTCAGCCGCCGTCTCGGCCAGCTCTTCCGGGCGGTTGGAGGTGGCAAAGCCCAGCCTGCCGTCGCAGAAAACCCGGATGCCGAACAGGGTCTCGCTGCTGCTGCGGGCCAGGTTGAGGTCATTTTTCTCAAAAGTGACTTCCGTTTCCCGGCCTGAGTTGGCAAACACTTCTGCCTGGTCGGCTCCAGCAGCCAATGCCTTGTGTACACCCTGTTCACAAAGATCCAGCAGGTTTTCCGGGGAAATGATGGAGCTGGGCATAAAAGTGAGATGGCAAGAGGACAGTCCTATTATCGGCTATGGCTCAGAGCTGCTTTTCCCTGACCCCCTGCCGTCTATGGAGTCCCAGCACCAACCCCTTCGTCCAACAACGTCACTCTGGTGCGCACCGTTCCAGCCCGCTCCCCCTGGGCAACAATCAGCAGAGAGCATGACTCTAGTCAATAATAAGCTCAACTATACTGAAAATAATGTATAATATGTTCAGTACGGATTACTACCAGTTGATCTTTCTGTTTACTTTCGAGTCTGCCAACATGGTAGCCAAAGCAAAGCAGAAAATTGGTAGTAAGACGACACGGAAACTGCGCTTTGGGTATTCTACTCAAAGCTTTGCGGGATACCGCCATTCTGGTTGGAAACAAACAGAATGCTATCGCTGCATAGTTGAACAGTGATGTTCAGCAGTGTTCAGCGTAAATGTATCAGCTACCCACAGGGATTCCACCCTGCAGCAGCAAACAAAGGGGCTGAGATCAAAAGGGATCCTTTGTGGCGCTTTGACCCCACTTGCCGCTTGTCCTTAGCGGCCTGCCGGGTGCAGGAACCCTAGAATGGAAGTTAAGCCCACTTGCCGTGAGTGCCCATGAGCCTTTTGCCCACTTCCGCTGCTCCCCTAGCCATTGCTCCGACAGCAGCCAAGCCAAGGCGACTGGACTTCGAGGTGGTGATTGCCGGAGCTGGGATGGTGGGATCCACCTTAGCAGCCGCTTTGGGCCAGGCCGGGATCCGCGTCGGGCTGATCGAGGGGCGGGATCTCTCGCAGGGGGTGGGGCCCGATGGCCGAGCCAGCGCTTTGGCTCTGGGGACAGCCCGCATTCTGCAGCGGATTGGGGTATGGCCCCTTATGGAGGCCTGGGGAGTTTCTCCCATTCACCGCATTCAGGTCTCTGATGGGGAAAGCCCCTGGGTGGCTCAGCTGCGCCGTGAGATGCTCCAAGCGCCGGCGCTGGGCTACGTCGTGGAAAATCAAATCACCCAAAAGGCCCTGTTGCAGCGCATTCGCGAGTGCCCTTCGGTAACCCTTTTCAGCCCCGCCCAGGTGCAAAGTTTCTCCCCTGCAGCAGATCACATTCGGGTAGAGCTGGCCCAGGAGGGATCCCGGCAAACTCTGCGAGCTGCTCTGCTAGTGGTTGCAGATGGGGCCCGTTCGCGGCTGCGGGAACAGGCTGGGATCCCGTTATCCCGCTGGGGCTATGGACAGGTGTGCATCGTTTCCACCCTCACCCATGAGCATCCTCACCGGCAGGTGGCCTACGAGCGCTTTCAGGTCAGCGGTCCCTTCGCCATTTTGCCCACCTCCGATCCCCATCGCAGTTGCGTCGTCTGGACAGTGCGCCAAGGGGATCGAGATCGGCTGATGGGCTTGTCTGAGGCTGAGTTTTTGCAGGCCATCCGGCCCTGCTTTGGATCCCAGTTGGGAGCCTTGCTGGCGGCCTCTCCCAGAGCCTGTTATGAGCCACAGCGGGCCCATGCCCAAACCTACATCGGATCCCGGCTAGCTTTGGTGGGGGATGCTGCTCACACCACCCATCCGCTGGGGGGGCAGGGAGCGAATCTGGGCATGCGGGATGTGGCGGCCTTGGCTGCCCTGTTGATCGAAGCCAAAATGGCGGGCCGGGATCCCGGCGATCCGGCTTTGTTAAAAGCCTACGAGCGCTGTCGCCGCCCAGAAAACGCGCTGGTTCTTTTTGCAACCGATGCTGCCAATCGCCTCTTTTCCAACCGAAGCTGGCCGTTGCTGGTCTTGCGTCGCCTGGGCCTGTGGGGACTGGAGGTTTTGCCGCTGCTCAAGCCTGCTTTGATGCGCCAAGCAATGGGGATCCGCCCCCACCAACCCCAACTGCAGCAGCTCCCTTTCCCTGCACCCCCGGAACCTCTGGCTACGCCTGTCTAGATCCGGCCAAACTGTTGAGAGCTGGGCCCAGATCCTCGCCCGCCGCCTTTGTCCCCAGCAGACCAAGCGCTCCACAGGGATCAAGGCTGCTCCAGGGGTAAGTCTGAAAACAGCAATGGGGCAATATTGGCCGCCTGGTTGATGGGGATCTCGTCGTTGACGGCATACTGATAAAACTGATCCAAGCGCCGACACAAACCTTCTGGGGTCAAAGCCTGCACATTGGAGCTGATGATATAGCTTTGGGAAGGAGAGGCGCGAAACGCTTGAAAGGCTTTGCGACAAAAGTCCTGCTTGGCCTCCGGGTCTGCTTGTCGCCACTCTGGCCCCGTCAGCTTTCCGGAGAGAGTAGGACTACTTGCCGCGACCAGAGGCAGTCCCGTTCCCAAAACCAGACCGCCCAGGATGAGCAGCAGGAGGATCCCTTTCAGGAACACCTGACGCCAAAAGAACCCGAGCTTTTGCCCGTTTTGCACCATTGTTGGATAGGCTAAGTGGGTAGGTTGGGATGCCATAGCACCCCTAGCCATCATATCGATCTTCCCGATCCAACTTCATCCCGTTCTCAGAAGCCGACAGCAGACCTGCTCGCCCACAGGCAAGGGTGGCAACAAGTTCTCAACCCATGGCCCGCAGCAAGCCCCGCCAAAAACAGCGCTTTCCCCATCTGCTTGGCTCCAAGTGGACTTCCGCTCAGCCCGTCATGGGTTGGCGACATTTTCAGGTCACTGCCCGCCAACAGGGGGAAGGGGGAGTGGTGTTTGCCGAGCTCAGAGCCGTCTGCGATCCCCAGGTGCGCCTCTGGGTCAACGCGGCCACCCTGAAGAACCGGGATCTTTGGCAGCCGGGCTGGACGCCTCTCGAAGACGGGATCCCCTGTGGGCGGCAGGATCCCCTTCTGGACAGGGCTGGGGGATAGTTTCTCTCAAGCTGGGGCTCAGGGATCGATTAGGATCATCTCTCTAGTGTGGTGTTTTAATTCGGAAGCTTGAGGAGAAGAAAGCGAGATGGCCAGATGTGACGTTTGCGGAAAAGATCTTAGCTACAGCGATTATCAGTGGGCCAAGCGCTGCGCCAATCCCTACGGGAAATCCCACCTCATCTGCTTTGACTGCTACAGTGGCTCTTCTTGTCCCATCTGCTACTCCCCTCTCGAGTCGGCAGAATAGAGAGAGGTCGTTCTCAAAAGCCGCTTGTCCTCTCCCCGTGAGCCAAGCTCTTGGGAGGAAGTGGCAGAGGTCTCGATGGTTTTCCCAAGGGAGCCGGAACAGTGCGCATTGGCCAGGGCTATGACATCCACCGCCTCGTCGAGGGGCGCCCCCTGATCCTAGGTGGGATCCGGATCCCTTACGAAAAAGGGCTGTTGGGCCACAGCGACGCCGACGTGCTCACCCACGCCATCATGGACGCTCTCCTGGGGGCCGCCGCCCTGCGGGACATCGGCTACTACTTTCCCCCCGAAGACGAGCGCTGGAAGGGGGCAGACAGCATTCTCCTCTTGCAGCAGGTGGTGCAACTGGTAGGCCAAGAGGGCTGGCGCATTGCCAATGTCGATAGCGTCGTGGTAGCGGAGCAGCCTAAGCTCAAGCCCCACATCCCCGCCATACAGGCCCGCCTGGCCGAGGCCATGCAACTATCGCCCAAACAAGTAGGCGTGAAGGCCACCACCAACGAAAAACTGGGCCCCGTCGGCCAGGGAGAAGCCATGGCCGCCTTTGCCGTCGTCCTGTTGCTGGAACGCTGAGCCGCCGCTTTCTGGGAAGCACCTGGTCATCGCGCTGCCCAAGCTGCCAAACTGGCAAGCAACCGCTTCAAAAGTTTGCCCCAATTGCCGTGCAACCCCCTGCTGCCTCGATTGGGAGAGGGGCTGGGGGTGAGGGGCGCTGGCGGGCCCTTTCAAACTTGCTCGGATACTCAGCCAAGGAAATGGCAGGCCAAAACACCACCTCAACAGAGCAGCTCAAGAGAAGCCTTTTTGTTCCCCTATTCCTAGGGATCCTCCTCCTCTGGCTTGGCGCCTGTGCTGCTCCCGCCCGCCCGCCCCATCTCATTGCCACCGTTACCTCGGATCCCAAAACCTTCAACACCTATCTGGCCACCGAGAGCTCCAGCCGCGACGCCATCGCCTACCTAGAGGCGGGCCTGGTCACCCTCGATGAAGATACCCTCCTGCCCAAGCCGGAGCTGGCGGAAGGCTGGGAAGTGTCTGAGGACGGCTTGCGCTATGTCTTTACCTTGCGGGAAGGGCTGCGCTGGTCGGATGGAGAGCCTCTGACAGCAGCAGATGTGGACTTTACCTTTAACCGCATCATCTTCAACGAGCGGATCCCGACTTCTGCGCGGGATGTGCAGCGAATTGGAGAAGCTGGAGCACTGCCTCAGGTGCGGGCCCTGGACGAGCGGCGGATTGAGTTTATTTTACCGGAGCCCTTCGCTCCCTTTCTGCTGCAGGCGGGATCCCCCATTTTGCCCAAGCACATCCTCGAGCCCACCGTCGAGCAGGTGGACAGCCAGGGCAACCCCCTTTTCTTGCAAACCTGGGGTATCGACACGCCGGTGCAGGAGTTGGTGGGGGCCGGCCCCTATATCTTGCAGGAATACACCCCCGGCCAGCGGCTGGTGTACCGGCCCAACCCCTATTACTGGAAAGGGGAAGGGATCCCGCGCATTGAACGGGTAATCCTGCGCATTGTGGACTCAGAGGACACCGCGCTGCTGCAGTTTCGCTCCGGCGAGACCGACGTGTTTTCGGTGCGGGGGAGAGATTTTCAGCTCTTGAAGCGGGAAGAAGAACGGGATCAGTTCACCATCTACAATCTCGGCCAGACATTGAACAACTATTTCTTTGCCTTCAACCTCAGCCGCGCCCGTAACCCCCAGACCGGGCGGCCTTTTGTGGATCCCGTCAAAAGCCGCTGGTTTAACGATTTGAACTTCCGCCGGGCGGTGGCCCACGCCATGAACCGGCAGTTTTACGTCGATAGCGTCCTGCAAGGGTTGGGCGAGATCCAGCACTCGGTCTTCTCCCCCGCCAGCCCTTTCTACCTCAGCCCCGAAGAGGGCTTGCCCACCTACGACTACAACCCTGAAAAAGCGCGGCAACTGCTCCTCGATGCCGGATACACCTATGATGCTGAGGGCCACCTGCGGGATTCCGAGGGCAACCGTGTCCGTTTCACCTTGCTCACCAACGCCGGCAACAATCAGCGGGAGGCCACCGGCGCGTTGATCAAAGCTGATCTGGAGCGGATCGGCATCACCGTTGATTTTACCCCCATCGCCTTCAACACCCTGGTGCAGCGCACCGATAGCCGCGACTGGGAAACCCTGCTGCTGGGCTTTGGTGGCGGCGGCACCGAGCCCAACAACGGCTCCAACATCTGGCGCAGCGATGGCCGTTTGCACCTCTTCAATCTGGGAGATTTGCCCGGCAACCCGGCAGAAGGGGTTGAGGTCAGCGATTGGGAACGGGAGATCGACCGCATCTTTATTGAAGGGGTGCGGGAACTGGAGTTTGAGAAGCGCAAAGCCCTCTACGACCGGTTTCAAATCATCATTCAGGAACAACTGCCCCAAATCGGCACTTTTAACCCCCTGGTTCTCTCGGCCCTGCGCAACCGCATTCAAGGGGTGGATCCCCGACCTATTCTGGGGCCCTTGTGGAATTTGGATCAGCTCTACATTCAAGAGTAGAACTTCTGATGACGTGTCTGATGATGCATCTGATGATGTGGGATAGGGAGAGGCTGTCTGAACTGTTGAGTTGTGTCCCTATCGCCACATTTGGCAGGTGAAACTTAGTTGTAGGTTGGGTTGCGGATGTCTTGAATTTTGCAACTATTTCACCGTCAACTCCACGTCCCCCGCACTCCTGAGAATGTTGATCCCCACTCCCCCCGCTTGTAAATAGAGGCCGATGTCCAGGGATCCCTGGCCCACCTGCACATTCTCAAGAATGACATGGGGCAGCCACAGGGGCAGAGTGGGCTTGGTTAAATGTACCCGTTGAGCCAGCCCGTCGATCTCCAGCCCCAGACAAGCCTGCAGCAGCAAAAACACACTGGCCGCCGCCCAAGACTGGGGCAGACAGGCCACCGGATAAAGGGTGGGGCCCTCCCGCTGTCGCCGCCGAAAGCCACAAAACAGCTCAGGCAGCCGCTTCAGCTCCAGAAACTGGCTGGCATCGAACAGCGCTGTCAAGACCCGCACCGCTTCGCCCTTGAAGCCATAGCGAGATAAGCCTGCGGCAATCAAGGCATTGTCGTGGGGCCAGATGGAGCCATTGTGGTAGGACATGGGGTTGTAGCGCCCCTCTCCCTCCGGCACTGTGCGGATCCCCCAGCCGCTGAAGAAAGCTGGCTCCAGCAGTTGCCGGGCAATGCAGGCAGCATGCTCGGGATGGGCAATCCCCGAAAACAGACAGTGGCCCATGTTGGAGCTGCGCACCCGGCAGGGTTGCTTCTGGCCATCCAAAGCCAGGGCATAGCCCCCCAACTCTTCGCACCAGAAGTGATCCCAAAACTGCTGCTGCAGCTTTTCCGCTTGTTGTCGCAACTGGGCTGCTTGCTCTTGCCGCCCCAGCAGCTCGGCCATCTCTGCTGCCAACTGCTTAGCTTCGTAGGCATAGCCCTGCACCTCGCACAGGGCCAAGGGGGGTTCTGCCAGGGATCCGTCCGGGTAGAAGATGGCATCTTCAGAATCTTTCCAGCCCTGGTTGCGCAGGCCCCGCCGCGCCTTGCCGGCATACTCCAAAAAGCCGTCCCCGTCCGCATCCCCGTAAGTGTCCATCCAGTGCAGGGCTGCTTCGATGTTTGGCCAGAGCTGCCGCAACAGCTCTAGATCGCCGCTGCGGCGCACGTAGCGCCCTGCTAGCACCACAAACAAAGGGGTGGAGTCAATGCTGCCGAAATAATTGCCAAAGGGGATCTCGCGCGTCTTGGCCATCTCGCTGGAGCGCTGCTCATGCAGGATCTTGCCAGGCTCGGCATCGCGGCTGGGATCCACCTCCTGGGCCTGGTGGGCCGCCAGATACAGCAGCACCCCCCGCGCCAAGTCTGGAAACCACCAGAGAGTGGCCAGGGCGGTGATCAGGGCATCGCGCCCGAAGACCGTGGTAAACCAAGGCACCCCCGCATAGGGATAAAGCCCGTAGGGAGTGCGGGTGAGCATCATCAGCAGATCATCCCGTGAGGCGTTGAGCCAATCGTTAAACTGAGCATTGCCGGTGTCGATCCGGTGGGCTTGCGCCCGCAAGGAAGCCCTTTGCTCCCGCTCCGCCTGCAGAGCCTCCTGGTAGGTCAAAGGGGCGATCTCCTCCCCGCCGTAGCTGCAGATCACCCTCAGCTCCAAATCCCGTTCCTCCTGCGGGGCCAAAGGCACCCACCACTGCGCCAGCTTCTCCGACACTAGCTCCGGCGCCGGCAAAAATTGCAACTGGGTTTGCCGCTCCACTCCATCCAAGCCGCGGTAGCGGAGAACCACTCCCTCAGGGTTCACCTGGGCCGGCAGCACTTGACCCCGCTGGGCCCGTCGGATGCCCCGGATCTCAAAAATATCGGCAAAGTCCGCCTCAAAGCGCAGGGTAATCGGCACGCGAAACGGCTCCGAGCCGTAGTTGTGAATGCGAATGCGCTCGTAGGCTACGTTGTTCCACAGAAAAGTAGTCCGTAGAACATGCAGGGTATCTTGACCGATAAACTGCCCCTCTGAGGTGGTGAACTCCGGGTTGGTCAGATCCACCGCCAAAATATCTTTGTCTTCCCGCACCTCTGAGCTGAGCAGCAGGAACTGCTTTCCCTGCAAGTCCAACACCCAGCGGGACAAAAAGCGGGTGTCGTCCCGGAAGAGGCCATGATCCCGGATGCCGAGGGGGCGCATGTTCCCTCGCCGGTCAAAGATGGCAAAGCAGTTGTCATGCTTGAGAACATGAGAGCGTGCCTCCACCCAAGAGGCGCTGGCCCGGATGTAGTACTGATCTTGAATTTGGATGATGTCTTCTGCCATCTCGGTCTTCTCGATCCCTATCCAGCCGGTCTCCTACGCGAACAGCTTACTGCTATCGGTCCACTCAAAGAAGGCGAAGAAGCAGGGGCCCCCCGATGCAGCCCAGCAGCCCTAGCTGCTACTTGGCCCATCTAAGCCTTATTAAGCTGCCTTCTTCGCGACATCTCCTGCCGCTCGTTCACCAGTTGGCGGTAGAGAGCCTCGTAGTCCGACACCATTCTTTCCACGCTGAACCGCTCCTCAAACACCTGCCGCACCCCGGCTCGGCTCAGGGATCCCACCTTCTCCACAGCCTCCACTGCTTCCTCCACCGAGTCGACAATAAAGCCGGAGCGCCTGTCGGCCATTACCTCGGGTACTGAGCCAAAACGGGTGGCAATTACCGGCGTGCCACAGGCCATCGCTTCAATCATCACCAGCCCAAAGGGCTCCGGCCAGCGGATGGGAAACAGCACCGCATAGGCCTTGCCCAAAAACTCGCTTTTCTCTTGGTCGGTGATTTCCCCTATGATCTCCACATTGGGGTGGCGACTGGCCAAAGGCTTAATTTCTAACTCGTAGTACTGGCGATCCACCGCATCGATCTTGATAGCAGCCTTCAGCGGCATCCCTGCCCGCGCCGCAATTTCAATAGCCGTGTCCAGCCCTTTTTCCGGGGAGACCCGGCCCAAAAAGGCCAGGTAGTCCCCCTTTTCTGGATAGAAACGGTGGAGATCCAGGGGCAAGCCGTGGTAGACCGTCCCCACCCAGCGGGCCTGGGGCAGCGGCAGCCGCTGGGCGTTGGAGATGGAGACCACCGGAATGTCCTGAAACTCGGTGTAGAGGGGCTGCAGCTCCGGAATGTCCAGTCGCCCGTGTAGGGTGGCCAAAAAAGAAACCTGCGGGTGGCGACGGGCCAGGGCATAGGGATAGTAGTCGATGTGGCCGTGGATAATGTCAAACTCGTCGGCCATCTGAAAGGCTTTCTCCACCATCAAAATATGAGGAGCCACTGTGTCGATGGCCGTGGGATCCAAACGCAAAGCCCGCTCCCGAAAGGGGATGAGGCGAGCTTGGGTTTGGGAGTCGCCGCTGGCAAACAACGTCACCTCATGCCCCCGCCGCACCAGCTCTTCGGTGAGCCAAGACACAACTCGCTCGGTGCCGCCGTAGAGCTTGGGGGGCACACTCTCATGCAAAGGGGCAATCTGAGCAATGCGCATAGCCATCCTCCACACCGAATCATCACTGCTTAACGAAAACTTCTGCTGGCGCTCCGCCGCCGACCCTTGGGATCCCCTGTTGAGGGCACGCCATTCCTGGCTAGACTGTTCCAGAGTGAGCAGGAAAGGAGTTCAGGCTGCCGCCACCTGCCGGAGAGTTGAAGAGGCTTGAATGAGAACCCCAGCCATCACTTGCTCTTGCCCGCCGCAGCTTAATTTTCCTCCTCAGCGCTGGCTGTGGAGTTGCTTGGGAGCCATGGCCATAACGGCTCTCACGGCTGTTGCCGCTTGGGCGCGGCCAGTGCTGGAAGTACGCATGACCCTGGGTTTGCCCATCAGCCCCAACTACTGGTACATGGTAGCTCTCAGCCGGGCCGGCAGCCCTGGCCCTACCGCCAACTTGGTGGATCCCAACGTCCGTGTGGGGCTCAACGAGTACACCTTTGTGCGGGACTGGGATTACCTCATTCGGGTTACCCCCCTCAACGAAGAGTCGGTCTTGCAAGCCACCATCCAGCGGTTTGGAGAGCCGGAACGAGAGTTTGCCGTTGGCTTTAACCAGGTACGGGTTAATCGCCTTACCCGTGACCGCGATACCCTCAATTTCCAGATCGATATCTCCGAGCTGCAGGGTCTCGATGGGCGGGATCAAGATATTCAGGTGGCTCTGCTCACCGCTCGCGCCCCCTTCCGTGTGGCCCCCGAAGAGACCAATCTGGCCATTGATGCCACCCGGGGAGATTTGCCCAATTTCTATCGCCTCAGCCTGTCCAATCAGCGGCAGGTGGTTGTGGATGATCCCCAGCGACAAGAGACGGTGCGCCGCAGCCGCGAATTGATCCAACAAAGTGGCTCCGGAGCTGCCCTCACTCGCGACCTTATCGAGGGCGGGGCTTTGGAGATTTTGGCCGCCAACATCCTCACCTTCGAGCTGCGCCTGGTGGATCGCTAGAGAGGGATCTCTTCCCATCTGACATCTGCCCAAGACCGTTCTTGCAGCCCGGCAGAGCCTCAATCCCTCAATAGTCGTTCCAAGTTGCCGTGAACCGGCCCATTGGCTTCCCTCTACCCTTGGGAGAAAGGCTCGGGGATCTCAAGCGATTGGAAAAACTCCTTCTCCTGGAACGGGTGCAGGATCCAACATCACAAACAAAAACGACTCCAGCCCTGCCAGGTAGGTGAGCACCTCCTCCTGGGCCGCTTCCGGCTCTAACGTGTTGACCTGAGCTGCCTGCTCAATCATGGCCTTCACCGGCGTTGGCCCCTGCAACAGGGATCCCAACCAAGCCATCTGAGGGGCTGAGATGGTCAGGCGCCCATAGCTGGATCCCGGCCAATTCATGGCAAACTCCAGCTTCTTCTCGTAGGCTTTGGCGAAGCTTTGGCGAAATTCGACGTTGTCGGCCAGGATGGGGTTGAGCTGCACTCTGCCCCCCAGCCAATCGGCGTCGCTCCAGGGCAAGACCAAGGAAGAGCCGGGGTGTTCCGCCCAAAAGTCAATGAGGCGATGGTTGGGGTAGATCAGCTCATAAAAGTGATTCTGGTCGGCAGGCGAGAGTTTGTCCAGCTCAGCTTGCAACCAGGGGGGCATGGCCCTCTCCTTGAACAAAAGCGCCGGATCCCAGTCGGCATAGTCCACCAAGCAGACAAGGCCCAGATCGGCGTCTGCGAGCATGCGCATCAGGTCGGGGATCAGGAAGCCCTTGTCTCCTGGCAAGAGGTAGTTGGCCCGGATGTTGGTGTCGTCTTTGTAGATCTCAGGGTTCCAGCGCAGGGCTGCCCGCATTTCGTCCGAGGCCAAACTGGCCATGAATTCCCGCACCCGCTGACAGGCTTCAGGGGTGGGCAGATCAAATAGCCCCAGCAGCCGAAACGCCTCTTGCATGCGGAAGATGACCTCCCGCTGGTAGGCGTGATGTAGGTTGGCCCGCAGGATCCCGTCAGGTTTGAGAACCCGCTTGAGGGCTTTTAGCCCCGCCACCGGATCGTCCAGCAGATAGAGCACATCGTTGAGGCTGATGAAGTCAAATTCCAACCCCAACTGTTCGATATCCAACAGGTCGAGAACATACAACTCCACCTCTCCAAAACCGTGGTAGCGCAAGCGTCGCTCCGTCACCCGTACCGACTCTGCTGACAGGTCGCACACCACCAGCCGCGCCCCTGGATTGGCCTCCGCCAGGATCAACGTTTCCCAGCCAGAGCCGCAGCCAGCATTCAAAATGAGAGCGCCTTCGCTGGGCACAATGGCGCGGGTGCGGGCGTATTGGGCGGTGGTCAAACTTAGGCGGTACAACCCGTCAATGGCGTTGCGGCCCGAGGCCTCAATGGAAACATTGGGGTAGGGCAGTTCTTCGTACAGTTGCCGCAGAGATTCTGTCGAGCTGCTGGCCATGGGATCCGCTGCAGGAAGCTGCCCTTTATGCTACCCGGCATCCCTTCCCCGCAGGAATGCCTCTAAGGCAGCAGCCAGGGTTTCATTCCCCTGCAGATCCAATCCATCCGGCCTCTGGGGTGGGTGGGCGGGATCCCGCAAAAAGTCCCAGGATCCTTGAAAAAACTCCTCTGGCGAGAGAATGCGATGCCAGCCATAGCGCCGCAAACCCTCAACCAGCAACGGTGACTCGGCAAACCCAGAGCGGGTAACACAGGCCATAGGTGTGCGGCTGCGCAGGGCCTCTGCCAAAGTGCCATAGCCCGGCTTGGACACCACCCAGCGGCAGAGGGGCATCACATCCACCGGTCGCCACACCCGCCCATCCAAAACCCGCAAGTTGGGCAAGGGGGGAGCTTCCGGATCAAAGGTGAGAAACTGCCAGTCGGGAAAATCTTGGAGCCGCTCGTAAGGAAACCCCCGTACCCCTAGCCCGCCAAAGGTGAACAAAGCCCTGGGTTGCTCCGGGTGTAACCCCAACTGGGCGGCGACCTCTTCTGGTGGGTAGCGGGGATCCGATCCCGTCAGCCCCACCTCCCGCTGATGCGGAAAAGCGCTAGTGCTCCGCACCGCTGACGCGACCATGCTCTCGCTAAAAGGCAGGCGAAATAGAAGGTCGCACTGCCCATAGAGCTCCCGAACCCAGGCCACAAACGGTTGAAACTCCGGGCCATACTCCTGATAGATGAAATCCCAGCCAAAATTACTGGCCATCCAGCAAGGGATCCCAGCAGCCTGGGCAATCGCCGCAGCAATGGGCGGCACATCCGCCAACACCAAAGGCACCCCCTGGGCTCGAATGAAATCCGCTTCTTCTCGAACAAGCTCCGCAGCGCTGGCTTTAAACGCCTTGAGGGCAGCCAACGTAGCCGGCAGATCCGCTTGCAGCCCATCCGGCTGCACCACCCCCACATCCAACGCCCGCGGCCGATGGAGAAACTTCCCCTCCACGTAACGCTCCAGGAGCCAGCGGGGAGCCGGCGTAACAAAGATGGGCAGAACATGGGGATCCCGCCGCAGCAAAGCATTCACGACCGCCGCCAGACGGGTAACGTGCCCAAACCCGTGAGCTGTTGCCGCCACATACAGAGGAACGGGATTCATCGCGACCACCTCAAGACAGAACAGGATCTGCGGGGGACTTTTCCCTACGGGATCCCCACAGATTGCTGGCCAAAATCAGACCCAGGCCCAGCACGGATCCCAGCGCAATCCTCTCGCCCAACAGCACCGCAATCAACCCCAACGACAAAAAAGGCGTCACATACACCCAGTTGGCCAGGGATCCCCGATGGCCCGCCAACTCCAAAGCCCGCAGCCAAAATACAAAAGTCAGGCCCATCTCCGCCAGACCAATGTAAGCCGCCCAACCCAGCCCCGCAACTGTCCAAGAGACCTCCTGAAACGGCAGCAGTAGCAGGCCATAGAGGCTGCCGAAGAGAAACCCCATAAACAGCTTCAGCACCGCATCTCGCCCATCCCGCACATTGAGCAGCCAGTAGAGCGCCCAGATTCCAGAGCTGCCCACCGCCAGCAAGACCCCCCAGGGATCCTCCACCTGCAAGGTGCCCCAGGATCCCCCCGTAGCCACCAGCACCACTCCCAGCAGGCTCACCCCCAAGGCCAACACCAGCCGCCAACGGAAGCGCTCTCCCAGCAGCGGCACCGCCAGAAGAGCCAGCACCAGCGGCCAAGTGTAATTCAGAGCCATCGCCGCCTGAGCCGACAGACGGTCATAAGCCTGGAACAACACCCCATAGTAGCCGAAGGGGTTGAGCAGCCCCTGAAGGGCCGACAGGCGGATTTGGGATCCCCTCTGCTTGCCGAGGAACCCTGCCCGCCCTGTAACCACCAAAACGATCCCCAGGATCAAGCAAGAGCTCAATGCCGAAAAAATCAGCAAGACCGTCGGCGACAGGTACCGCAACCCAAACTTAAAAGCGCTGGCAGCCGTAGCCCAGCCCAAGATGGCCGCCGCCAAGTAAACATAGGCTCGCCAGGGATCCCTGCCCATCAAAAGCTGTCGAGATGGTGCTCCGCACCGCTACCGCCGTCCTCTGGCTTCGACTTAGCTCCGGTGGGAAGGCCCAGCCGCGGTGCCACCACCCAGGCATAGAGCAGATAGCCCAGCCCCGCCACCACTGCCCACCTGAGAACGGTGCCGAAAACCCGGAAGAACAGCCCGACCAGAAGAATACAGCCCAGAATGGCGAAGACCGTCACCAGTGGACGCCCCCAAGTCTCAACCCAAGCTCGGACGGCACTTTTCCCCTGAGACGCAACGGATGTTCCCGACTCCCGAGAGGCTGCAGCCGCCTGCTCCAGTTCACGCTCAAGCTGTTTCAGCCGTTCTTGTTCTGAGAAAGAGAGATCGGACATAGAGAGCAGTCTCCAGCGGTGTCACCTCCATCTTACGGGCTGCTCCCGAAGATGGGCAGACTAAGCTCGCGCCGAAGGGATCTCCTGAACCATAGCCCGGAACACATCCAAAGCCGGGCCAGGGCGACGGTTAGGACGCGGAGCCGAGATCTCATTGGGCACAAAAGGCTTCTCCACCACCACCTTGGGCTTGTTGGCAGGAGCAGTTGCTGTAGCCGCAGGAGCAGAGCTGGGGGAAGCTGGTGCAGAACGAAAAGGCCCGGTAACAAAATCCACCAAGCCGCCGAAGAGAATGCCGAAAAAGGAGAACAGGCCGCCGAAAAGCTTTTTGAGGATACCCATAGCTAATTGCAAAGAGATGAGGTGAGAACTTGTCGATGTTGAGAACTTGTCGATGTTATGTCGATGTTGTGAAGTTATACAACTCGACCTTCATTATTGTTAAAAGGTAGCCTCTTGGCCATGAGTAGATATACTCCTTTTCTTAGGCCTGGGGATCCCCCACCCGCCTGCCCTCGGCGTCAAATTGCTGTAGGGGCAGGATCAACTCCAGCTCCTGCAGTTCCAAAGGCTGAGGGATCCCTCTACTGCGCCCCAAAGCAAAGCCATCCGCCGCTGCTGGATTCACCTCATAGCCGATATCTGCCATTGCTCCCACCGTGAGAATGCTCAAGGGGTTGGCTACCCCCCGGTCGATGCGGCTGGTCATCAGCTCGCGGCCCAAGACATTCTCCCGCCAATGGGAATCTCGGGATCCCTCCCCAAACTCATTTTCTAAAGGAACAGAGGGCGCGTTTCCTCCCAGCGTGGCGAAGGCGCTGACCGCCCTGGGGCCGATAAAGCGGGGATCATAGCCAGGGGGCGTAGGCTGATCCCGCCTCACCAAGCCCACCGTTAGCCCCTTGGGATCCCAGACGATGGGCAAGAAGCCCAAGGCATGGCCCAACTCGTGCAGGGCAGTAATGGGCAGATCCCCTCGCTCTTCCAAAGCCGATAGGTTTTGGCTGTTGAACAAAATGACGGAGTAGAAAGGCAGACCGTTAGAGGCCCGCACAAAACAGGGAGCAGCTCCCCCCAAAATTCGCTCGTTGCCGAGGTTTCTGGCCCGCACCTCCACCAGCAGATCGTCGATGGGGAAATTGAGTGGCGTGCTGGGAAACCCTCGATCGCATTCGTCGGCCCGAATGGTGGTGGGGGGCAGATCCGGCTGGTCGCCAACGATGAGCTGTTGCCAGCGCAGAGCAGCACTGCGGATGATCGACTGCTGGGTAGGAGTGAGACTGTTGTCGGGAAAGCGAACGTCAATGGTGAACTGGGAAACAGGGGCAGCCGTCGGCAAGGGCAAAGAGGTAGGAACGACAGTCGGAGTAGGGGTGAGAACGACAGTTGGAGTAGAAGTGGGAATGACGGTTGGAATGGGAGTGGGAATGACACTCACAGAAGAGGAACCACCACTTCCGCCGCAAGCCTTGAGCACCAGTACCAGAAGCACAGCCACCAGGGATCCAAGCAGGCGCAGGCCCCACACTCTGCCCAAAAGCAGTCGCTGCCTTGAATTCACACCACCTCCCAAAAAGCCCCATGACCCAAGTGGATCATACCGGCTGCAACCATCCTCCCGAGCATGATTTGCGTCACACCGCACCGGTCAACTTCAAGGCCAGGAAGAGATGGGTTTGGAGGTCTATATTTTCAGGTCAGGATCTCTCAATCTGAGGAGTCGGAAGAGTTTTCCTCTTCTATGCCCCAGCCCGCAGCCAAAACATCCACCGCTGCCCGCAGCGCCTGGTTATCCCCCAAGAGCTCCTCGGGATCCGAGCGCGGCTCCACCAGGGGAACCAAGCGCAGAATACGTCCGTCCTGAACCAAGTCGATAACCACGCCCGGCTGCTCCTTGCCCAGGTTGGCCATCTCTTCTTCGGAAGCGGGATCCCGCAGACAGGCATAGTCAAAGCTGTTCACATTTAAGTAGAGGCTACGGTTTACCACCAGTGTGGCAGCAGTGGGATCCTGAAAAACATCCACCACGCAGCCTTCCCCCTGCTTCCGTACCGAGCCATCGACGATATCAAAGTAGCGAACACGGGCCAAATCGGATAGCAGTCGGTAAATATCCCGCTTGTTCACCAAAGTTCCCGTATTCACAATACAGGGGGCACAGGGATGAGTGTCTGTCATAGGGCAGTCGGTCTCGAAAGGTCAATAGATTGAGAGCAAGCAAAGGAAAGCAAAATCAATAGTGTCTGCAAACCATCTCCAGAAACATCAATCCTCGGCAATTCTAGGCGCGGTTATAGCTGACAAGCAACAGAGACCCCAACTTAATCCCTAACTTCACAAAAACTTTAATCGGCTAAAGAGGGAAGAAGTAGCCTGCCCTGCCTTACCAAGTTAAGCCACTGCAACAACAGAACAACTCCCTCCATTTCGCCTACCCAGCGCTCAAACTGCTCTTGGGGAAAACTCAGTCATAACTTTGCTTTTATCGACTCTATCACAGCCTTCCCGAAAAGGGCACAGGTCACTACTAATCACTACTAAGGTGCAATCTCCAGGCAAAGGCAACAGAGGTTTGGCATGGTTTTACCTACATCTTGTGGGAAGGTGAATAGCCGAGCGGCTTTAGACTCTAGATATCGCAGATGGGCCCCGAACAGATCATCTTCGGTTCAAACCTCTCCCCTTGTCCCCCTAGGAAGGATAGCATAGGACACCAAGCCCGCTGCCTAGAAATAGCGTTGACTCTTCGCCGGAGACGACTTTTGCCGTGATAACCACTCCCCAACGCCAGACTCTGCCGGTTGTCGATTTTGCCGCCTTTCAGAAAGGAACGGCAGGTGAGCGGGAGCAGTTTGTCCGCCAGGTGGGGGAAGCCCTGCAGCAGATTGGCTTTTTTGCCTTGGTCAACCATGGCCTATCGCCGGAATTGATCCGGGAAGCCTATGAGGTGGCAGAAGCGGTTTTTCTTTTGCCAGAGCCGACCAAGAGAGCCTATGAGGATCCGGCCCTGCTGGGGCAACGAGGGTACACCCCCTTTGGCAAAGAACACGCCAAAGATCATCCCTATCCTGACATGAAAGAGTTTTGGCACATCGGGCGCGAAGGGGATCCCCACCTTCCTGCCAACATCTGGCCTCGGGAGGTGCCCCAATTTCGCAGGGTGATGCTAGAGCTGTTCGCCCAATTGGAAACCTGTGCCCAGGGACTGTTGCAAGCAATCTCTCTGTATCTGGGGGAGCCTGCCGAATACTTGCCCAAAGCGGTGGAAGGAGGAGCCAATCTCTTGCGGGTGATTCACTATCCGCCCCTTCCCGCTGAAGCCCCTCCCCAGAGTTTACGAGCTGCAGCCCATGAAGACATCAACTTGATTACGCTCTTGTGTGAAGCCACCGCACCAGGGCTAGAACTTCTGCAACGAGATGGATCTTGGCTGCCCATTTCGGCCCTCCCTGGTCAGATCATTGTCGATGCTGGGGATATGCTGCAAAACCTCACCAATGGCCTGTTGCGCAGCACCACCCATCGGGTGACCAACCCCGACAACCCTCAAGAATGCCGCTTTTCCATTCCCTTCTTTGTGCATCCGCGGCCAGAGGTGGATCTCACGCCCTTGCCGACTTGTGTGGCCCGCACCGGCGGGATCCCTCGGTTCCCTTCCCTGACTGGCGGAGAATACTTGGCCCAGCGGTTGAGGGAAATTGGCCTGGCCGAGGCAGGATCCCCGCCCCAGCATTGATCCCAACTGGGGGTCTCTATGTTTCGGATCCCGGCCTTGCCCTACGAGTATGAAGTTCCCAGCCTGTCTCAGTTGGCCCTGGTGATCATCGATATGCAGCGAGATTTCCTGGAACCAGGCGGCTTTGGGGAGATGCTGGGCAACGATGTCACCCAACTGGGATCCATTGTGCCCACCCTGAAGGGGCTGCTGGACTTTTTTCGTCAAAAGGGCTTAACCGTCATTCATACCCTGGAGGGTCACCAGCCAGATCTCTCCGATTGCCCGCCCAGCAAGCGCAAACGCGGCAAGGGATCCCTGACCATTGGGGACGAAGGCCCTATGGGGCGGATTTTGATTCGGGGAGAGCCGGGCAACACCATCATCCCTGAGCTTGCTCCGCTTGCGGGAGAGATCGTCATTCCCAAACCCGGCAAGGGGGCTTTCTACGCCACCGAGCTGCAAGCAATCTTGCAAAAGCGCGGCATCACCCACCTGCTGTTCACCGGGGTAACCACAGAAGTCTGCGTGCAAACCACAATGCGCGAGGCCAATGACCGCGGCTATGAGTGCCTGCTGGTGGAAGATTGCACCGCCAGCTACTTCCCAGAGTTCAAGCAAGCCACCCTGGAGATGATCCGGGCGCAAGGGGGCATCGTCGGCTGGACGAGTTCTGCTCAGAACATCCAAAAAGCGTTATCGGGTTTACAGTGAGTGTGAATAACCCAACAAGCGTGAGGCTGAACCGATGACACTGGCTCAGGAGGCAACTGCCCAAGTCCCCGCCTTTTGCGAAGGGATCCAGTACTTCGGGGATCCCTGGCCGGAATTTGACCGCCTGGGCCAGGCCCCTGCAGTGGATGCCGGCACCGGGAAACTGAGGGATCCCGGCAGTCGTATGGCCGCCTACCAAACCTTGCTCTATGCCGATGCCTTGCGCTACCTCACCCTGCAAATGACCGCCAGCAAAGCCTCAGGCCACCCAGGGGGATTTGCCAGCCAAGCAGAAGCCTATGCCGCTCTGGTGTACCTGGGCCAGAAGAACATCCCCACCGAAGTCGGGCACCACGCGCCGGGCTTTTACGCGGCCATGTTTTTGGATGGATCCCTGGCCGAGATGGGCATCCACACCGTCTCCGACCTACGGGCCCGTTTTCGAGAGCGGGAAGGGCTGTTGGGTCACCTATCCGGCTACATTCCCGGGCTGCTGGCACCGGCTGGGCCGCTGGGGCAAGGACAACACTTTGCCATGGCAGGAGCCCTGCTCTATCCAGATCGCCTCTTCCCGGTCACGATTGGGGATGGCGGCCTGGGGGAGCCCTATGTGATGAGCTCCATGATTCACTTCCACACGGCTTTCCCGCAGCGCACCAACTTCCTGCCGGTGCTGGTCTGGAACGGCTACAGCCAAGAGCACCACAGCATGATCTCCACCGCCAGCAACGCCCAGATGGCCGAGTATTGGCGGGGCAACGGCTTTGAGGAAGTGGTGTTGGTGGATGCCAAGGACTTCGACGATGCCCAGCAGCCCGGCCCCTATGTCGATAGCACTCAGTTTTCCCTAGAAGCCCGCCTTGCCTTTGCCCAAAGGGTGCTGATCGAAATGGAGCGAGCCATCCAATCAGCCCTGAGCGGACAACTGACCGTTTTCATCCTCAAACAACTGAAGGGGGCTGGGGTACATGCCAAGGGATCCAAGTCCCACAACCTCTACGGCCACCACACTCTGGATCACCCGGACATTGTGGCGGCTCTGCGGGCGCGGGCCTTACATCCGGCAGCTTGGGCCCTGGTGCGACAAAACTGCCAACGGGCAGCCGGGGGGCCAGCCGCCAAGGTGGCGGTTACAGAGTTCGTTCGGCCTTTGCCGCCTTTGGGATCCCTGAACCTGACGGAGTTTCCCCTAGGGGACAAGCAGGTTTCCACCACGGCCATCGGATCCCTCGTGGTGCAGGTGGGGCAGAAAGATCCCGACTTTTTGGTGGCCAATGCCGACGGCAACGAAGCTTCCGGCATTGCCAATGTGAACCAAGGTCTCAAGGTGATTCACCCCACGGTGGATCCCCTCTACAACCAACAGCCCCAAGGCCAGGTCTACGAACCCCTGAGCGAAGATGCCTGCGCGGGGCTAACGGCGGGCCTAGCCCTCTTCGGCGGACGCTCCCTGTGGTGCTCCTACGAGTCCTTTGCCGTCAACGGCCTACCCATCTGGCAGACGGTAACCCAAGCCATGGCGGAGCTGCGCCGGCCCACCCCCTCGGCCATTGCCCTCTTCACTGCCGGCGCTTTGGAACAGGGGCGCAACGGCTGGACCCACCAACGCCCGGAAATTGAAGCCTACCTGGCAGCTATGATGCGCAACGGCAACATCTTTCCCCTCTTCCCGCCGGATGCCAACTGTGCCCAAGCTGCCTACGAATGGGCCCTATCCACCTGCAACAAAGGGATCCCTATCATCGCCAGCAAAACTCCCCTACCCATCCGCACCACCCTAGAACAAGCTCGCCAAGCAGTAGAGCAAGGCTGCACCGTCCTTCAGGAACTTCCTGGATCCCGCACCGTCGTCTTTGCCGTGGTGGGGGATATGATTCTCCTGCCCGTGTTCGAGGCGGCTGAGCAGCTCCAAGCCCAAGGGATCGGCTGCAAGATCGTCTCGGTAATTAACCCCCGCCGTCTGTATCGCCCCGGCGACGTGGCTTGGTCCACCTGTGCTCAGCCAGATGGGGAATTCATGTCCGACCAAGAATTTGCCGCTTGGTTTGCCGGCGAGGCCCTCATCGGCGTAACAGGCGGATCTAGCCTGATGCTCGAACCCTTGATGTTGCGCTATGCCGGCCCGCGGGATTTCTTCGCTTGGAAACGCGGCGAAACCACCGCCACCCCCGCCGAATTGATGGACTACAACGGCCTGACAGCCCAAGCACTAGCAGAACGAGCCAAGCAACTGCTATGCTGAGGGCGAGCTTTTAGCTTGGTTAGCATTGTCCACCTTATTTTTTCCTATTTTTTCCTATGACTGCGGCTAGCTCTCTCCGAGAGAAGCTTGAGAGGATATCTCCCACCGAGAGGGTAGAGCGAGTTGTTGTCCAACACTTTGCTTCTCCTCTCCTGCAGGCGCTTGGCTTTGACGACTTGGAAATTAGATATGAATTCGAGACAGGTTGTGGCCAGGTCGACCTCGCCGCAAGAAAGAACGAAGATCCTGAAGATACTTTCTTTAACTCCCAAAGGAACCCCTACTTGCTTTTGGAGGCAAAATCCAGAGTAGTCAACCTCAAAGAAGGATCTTACTATAGGGATGCAGTTTGTCAAATAGAAAGCTACCTGCTCGGCGAGAACTGCAAATCTGCAAAATGGGGAATTATCACCAATGCAAACAACATCCAGATCTGGAGGAAGCATGGAAAAGTCGTCCACCCTGCTACAGCAAACTTCTCCATTAATCCAGATAACATTGAGAGCATAGTGCGTAACTTGCGAGACAAGATAGAAAACTATGAACGCGCTCTGACTGTATGCGTGTATAACAATAAAGGGGGCGTAGGCAAAACAACGACGGTCATTAACCTTGCAGCAGCACTAAAAACCAAGGGAAAAAAGGTCTTAGTTGTTGACTTTGATTCTCAGGGTGATCTGACAAGAAGTTTGGGAGCCACTCCTGGAAAAATTACACTGACGCAATGTTTAAAGGATCCCAAAATAGACATCCATGCCATTGTCCAAACATATAGACTCAAATATAGACTCAAAGGCAAGCAGACTACCCTTCCCATCTTCGACATTATCCCAAGAGACCCTGAGCTGGAGACGTTGACCGACAGCCAGTCGCTAGCATATATCCAAAAGGGAACCCGACGCCTTCGAGATCTGATTGCCCCTCTTCGCAATGAGTATGATTACATCCTAATCGACTGCCCAACTCAATGGCTTTACTTCAGCCAAAGTGGTGTTTTTGCTGCCGATGTTATTTTGATACCTACCCGCCCCGACGATCTGTCTTCCCTGAATAATGCTGCTAGAGTAATCACCAGCTTTGTTCCAGAAACTGCTAAGTCACGACAGGATGGCGGCCCCAGGACTTTGCCTATCTTTTTCAACGGCGTTTCTTCGGGAAGTGAATACACTATTCAACTAGCTAACGAAGAGATAGGTAAGCTTATCGACCAGGAGAAAAGTGTAGATCTACGTCCATATTTCTGGCCGCATTTTAAGAAAGGTAATGAAAACAAAAGCATTTTTAGGATACCTGACTATGCAGTGATATCCTCTGCAAGCTTTGATCGAACTCCTGCCGTCTTTAGGGACAGGAGAGTTTTAGAATACTACCAGAGTCTTGCCCGTGAGTACTTTATCGATGAGTGAGTTTTCAGATCTAGGTAGGTTGGTTAACTTACCCCTTGAGAGCATTACGCCCGCCGATGGGTTTTCTGCTCCCTCCTTCCTTGTTGCCGCAGCCGCAGATCAGCTAAGGGCGACAGGAGGACACAACTGGGTTCCTCTGCTGGTGGTCGAGGCTGGCGACTATCAGTACAAAGCCATTGGTAACCATTTTGTCTATGCAGTTGCTCGAGAGGCGGGGCTGGAGAGGCTATGGTGTATCGTTGTCGATCCTGATCCAGAGCAGGTTAAGCAGGCCCAGATTCTCGCCAAAGAAATTGTTCCGAAGGTAAATTTGACCAATACATCGAGAGAGACTATCTTGGCTGCGCTAAGATACCTAGCCGAGCGACCCAGCAGTCCCCTCAAGGGAGTCGATGTAACCATTGCAGCTGCCCGGATTGCAGAGGCGGATAGAAGTTGGTGGCAGGACTTAACCCCCATAACCAAGCTTGGGTGCAAAATTACGCGAGGCAAAAAACTGGATGCCCTATCGGAAGTATTTTTCGTAACTCCTACAGCGTTGCCCCCTACTCTGAAGAAATCATCCAAGAGATCTGCGGCATCCGCTGGCGCGAAGAAAGCGACCTCAACTCGCTCGCGGAAAACAACAGAGGGAGAGAGCTGAAAGGGATCCCTTCAAAAACATATTCTCCTCTCCACATCACCGAGGCCCGACTCCGCTTGCTGTGGGATGCCTGCCTCAAGCCTCCCTTTGAATGGCTACTGCCACCCAAACAGCCTTGGCCGCTCTCAACAACAGCCTCCATGGCAGGTATGCTCTGCTTACCTAGGACGACCGGATCCATCTGGAGCTCATGCACAGGACGATCACCAGCATCTTGGAGATCGACCTGACCCAAACCGTCCGGTATTATCTTGACCACAGGGATCCCCCCCTTATTGCCTGGATCCTGGGCCGTGATCAAGCGCTCCAGACCTGTTGAAACCTCATATTGTTCAGGGTCAGGCCCCATTGGGATCCAACGCTGCCACAGATCCGAGGCTTTGTAGCTACAGAGTTTGAGGACTCGATAAACTTATGAGGTCGAAGCTCAACGGCTGGAACCGGTAGGATTGACTTATCTTTGGCCAGTGTCCTGCTAGGAATGGATTATGGCGCTTTACAACTGCGACTTTTATGCCTGGACACAAGAACAAGCCGCGCTGCTGAGATCGGGGCAATGGGATCGATTGGATATTCCCAACTTGGTGGAGGAGATTGAGGCTTTGGGCAGGCAAGAACGCCGCGAATTGGTGAATCGGCTAGGGATCCTGGTGGGCCATCTGCTAAAGTGGCAGTTTCAGCCTCAACAACGAAGCAAAAGTTGGACAGCCACAATCATCGAACAGCGGCAAGAAATCCAGGAGTTAATTGCGGATAATCCCAGCCTTAAATCTTATCTGGTTGAAGCAATAGAAAAAGCTTATCAAAAGGGCATACTGCTGGTGGCTAAAGAAACGCCTCTATCTCTGGACGATCTGCCTGCCCAGTGCCCCTACACATTGGATCAGGTGATGGATCCCGACTTTTACCCCGAACAGGAGAATTCCCAGTGACGCTAGACCTCGATACTTATGCCCATACTTAAGAAGGCGATGGCACTACATGAACTTTGCTAGCTTTGCTCCTTGTGTTAACTCTGCTGGCCCTAGCAGCTCAATTTTCTCACTCCGATGTTAGATGCTCTCTTCAAAATAATCACTATCAATCTTCTTTACCGGATACAATGAAACTGTAGATACGCCAACGTCGTGCTCAATCATTAGATTTGTTAGTTGTTCGCCGTCAATCAAAACAATCTTACTGCCGATCTGCGAAACGTAGCTGCTAGCGTCTTCAGTAAACCTGGAGGTAGTGATAAAAATACCCTTGTTTGCTCTTTGAGCCTGTAAAGCACCCACAAACTGCATGACATCAGGACGACCTACCGGATTGCTATCCCAACGCTTTGCCTGAATATACACAACATCAAGACCGAGTTTGTCCTCTTTGATGATCCCATCAATTCCACCATCGCCACTCTTGCCAATTGCTTTGCCTGCATCTGCCCGTGAGCCTCCGTAGCCCATTTTAACCAGCAGCTCCACAACAACCTTTTCGAAGAAGGCGGGCGATACTTTCTTTAGCTTGGCAAGCAGTTCATCAGCCAGTTTGTCACGGAGACTTTCATATGCAGCTTCTAACTGTTCTAATGGTGTCGCTGCCGAAGTCTCTGATAAAGCTTTTTGTTTGCTTGCCTTGTTGCTGCTTCTTGTGTCTTTGGGCCCCTCAAATTCTCGGAATTCAGGATATTGCCTGAGTAACTCTACATTGATGGTTTTGGGCTGTTTTTCAAGAAGATCTCTTCCGCGGTCAGTAATTTGGTAGAATCCTCTGCGCGTTGTTTCCAGCAGCCCTGCCTTTTTCATATAAGTTGCAGCCCAGCCGACGCGATTGACAAAGGTTGGCTGTACACCGCTCGGCAGCATCTCCCTGAGATCGTCCTCTGTGAGGCCCAGTTCCTTTGCCAGAACTTCAACAGCTTCGCTGGTTGATATTTCGGTTTCTTTACGTGCTGCAAACTGGAGAAGTGGCAACATCAAGCTCTGATAATCGGGAACGGCCATTTGTAGAACCGATGTGAAGACAGGGATCCCAAACCGAAGTAGGTTCCACCCATAACTTTACGCCAACCCTCTGCTGCAAGCCAGTTAGGGTATCCGCCAGGCCGGGAAGCCTCTGAAAAAAGAAAGTTTGACGTGGATGGCTCAGGCGTGATTTGAACACGCGACCAAGGGCTTATGAGTCCCCTGCTCTACCGCTGAGCTACTGAGCCAGGATAGTGCTTAACTAGAATAGCACTCTTGGTCCGGAACTGCGCCTCAGAAAATCCCCTCAGCCCCCTCTCGGGAAGAAGCCCCAGACAAGGCAATGCCTATCGGCAGGCCAGGGCAGCTTCGTAAACCCGTCGGTTGGCCGCGAGAGACTTCTCCAAATCCACCAGTGGGCGAGGGTAGTCCACCCCCAATCGGACTCCAAATTGCTTCTGCTCGGCAGCAGTGAGGCGATAGGGCTCGTGGATTTTATCCCCCGGGATCCCGGCCAATTCCGGCAACCAGTGGCGCAGATAGTCTCCTTTGGGATCGTACTCGCGAGATTGTTTGGGGATGTGGAAGTAGCGGAAGCCACGGGCATCATTCCCTACGCCGGCGGTGTAGTTCCAATTGCCGTAGTTGCTGGCCACGTCGTAGTCGATGAGCAACGACTCAAACCACTCAGCGCCCATGCGCCAGTCGATGCCCAGGTTCTTGGTCAAAAAGCTGGCCACATTCTGCCGTCCCCGGTTGGACATAAATCCGGTAGCCGCCAGCTCCCGCATGTTGGCATCCACCAAGGGGTAGCCCGTCTCACCCCGACACCAAGCCTGAAAGCGCGGCCAATCCTGCTGCCAAGGGATGGGGATCCCTTGGATCCCAGAAGGACGGAACAGTTTGGCGCCGTGCTTGGCCAAGATAAAGCGAAAATAATCCCGCCACAGCAGCTCAAACACCAGCCAGTAGGTGGACTCATTGCGCACCCGCTCCTGCTCGTAACGCTTGACCTCGGCATAGACGGTGCGAGGGGAGATGCAGCCCAGGGCCAACCAAGCAGAAAGCCGGGAGCTATCGTCGGGATCCAACATGCCGTTGCGGGTTTCTTTGTAGATGCGCAGCCGATCCAGATCCCAAAAGTAGGTTTGCAGGCGGGCATGGGCAGCAGTGCTGCCGCCGGTGTAGGTGAAGCGGGCCCGTGGATCCCTAGCAGGTGAAGATAGCCCCAGCGAGGCCAGGGTGGGCAGAGGGCCGGGATCCAAACCCGATGGCAGGGGGGGGATCGAGGGAATGGGCAAGGGATCCCGGATGGGGGTGCTTCCCTCGACTTGCTTTCGAAAGCGGGTGAACAGCTCCGGCAGTTGCGAGAGACAAAAGGGGAGATCCTCAGGGTGATAGAGGGTATGGCCCCAATCGACCTGCAGCCGGATCCCCAGAGACCGCAAAGCCCGCTCAACAGCAGCCGCCACCTCCTTCTCCTCGGTGCCCACCTCTTCATGGGCATAGACCGCCTCGACCCCCCACTCCTGTGCCAAGGTGGGGATCACCTGTTCTGGCTGTCCCTGGCGGATCACCAAATCCGAGCCGCGCGACCGCAACTGCTGCCGCAGATCTGCCAAACTCTCCAGCAAAAACTGACCGCGGAAAGGGCTGGTTCTGGGGCGGAGCCCAAGGGAAGTCTCGCCGAACTGGCGGGGATCCAAGCAATACAAGGGGATCAAAGGGGATCCCTGTTGGCAGGCCCGCGTCAGCGGCTGGTGATCCAGCAGGCGCAAGTCGGTGCGAAACCACAGCAGTACAGTCATTCTGCAGCTACCCTACACGGATCCCGCGGACTCAGACTTGGACACCCGAACCCCAGCTGGACGCCCCAGCTCAGGGCTGGGAACAAAATGAGGCACATCGGCAGCCGGGATGTGAACAGGGGCCTTGGTGCGCGGATGATAGGTTTGCCGGGCGGGACGATGGCGCAGCGAGAACGTGCCAAAGCGAGCCAGCCGCACGGATCCCCCCTGGGCCAGGCATTGGCTAATGCTGTCCAGCATAGCCTCCAGAGCAGCAGCAGCCATTTCCACGGTCAGGCCATCCACCTGCGCGGCCATCTGGCGGGCCAGCAAACGGCGAGTCAAATGAGGAGGAGAAGCCACCAACCGACCCTCTAGACAACAGAACACAGACAGGGGCTTAGAGCACCTCCAGTTCACTCTCGAAAAACCAATGTCGAGAGCGATCGGGAAACTCCAGAATGTAGCCGACACCGCTGCCATCGACCACACGCCGTGCCAGCACCACAGCCTCTTTGCCCACCAGAGCGCTGAGGTTTTCTTGTCCGCGATCCTGGACAGAGCGAACTTTGACCTTATTTCCAACCTTGATCGCCATAAAACCGCGAAGAGACTTACCACTCAAGATGGTACGGCAAAAGTCCCCTTGCCGAGCTCCTGCCGCACCTCTGCTGGGGTTGACCCCGATGGGATTGCTAGAATGGGGTCAGAGTGCCGTGCCCCAGGGAAGACTGCCTCCGTGATTGCCCTTTCCCTCAAACCCGCCCACTGCTCCTGGAGCGTTATCAGCTTTCCCTCCACCCTCTACACGCAGCCTGTCCTCGATCTCTTGATCTCAAAAGTCCCTCCTGCCTGGAGAGCGGAAATACGTTTGGGCCTACAGGAAGCAATCATCAATGCCGTCCGCCACGGCAACGGCCTCGACCCCAACAAGAAGGTGATCATCGAGTACGCCAGCTCGGAGCCCTTTTACCAATGGCTGGTGCGAGATCAAGGGCCCGGCTTTTGTCCCCAAGAGAAGCTCCACCGATGCCAACATAACATCTTGGAAACCGAAGAGTCGGGCCGAGGAATGCTGCTGCTCACCCAAATCTTCGACTTTGTGGAGTGGAATGAAACAGGCAACCAGGTCTACCTGGCCAAATACATCCACGCCAACTGCCGGGATCCCTGGATAGTCTGACCCTCAATACCACTCCCAAAACAGCTTGCCCATTTGGGTAATCTGGCAGCCCCGATCGGGGTAGGGAGCTTCAGAAACCGCTAGGGCTGTGGTGGCGAAGGCAAAGCGCGTGGATGACCAGCGGGATCCCTTAGCGCTCCGCGCCGCTGACGCGACCGGGTCGGGCAGCTCGCTTTCCAAGAGCAACCCCAGGGATCCATAGCCATAGCCCAAATTGCGGTGGGGCAGGGAAGCCACCAACTTGCGCCAGGCGCGATTTGCACTCAAGGGGGGATCCGCGAGGGCCGTCTCCAGAGCCCCCAAAGAAGAGGCCAGGTAGGAATAGCCTTTGCGATCGGCATGATACACCTGTGCCGGCAGCGGGATCCCTGGCAGCGTTAGCGCTCCGCGCCGCTGACGCGACTGGGGGAGAGCCTCTGCCGCCTGCAATGACGCGGATCCTCCTTTCCCACTGACTTCCAGCGGCTCGCCTGCCAACACAGGGATCTCCGGTCGATGGATAGAGCGGTAAGGACTCCGTCCCGCTGTCACGACCGGCGGGGGTTCTGACGGCAAGGACTCCGTCTCCCCCGCAGGAGTGGTCGGTTGGGCCCAGGCGGTGGCGGTGCCACGCTTCGTTGCCAGAGAGATTACCTGCCAGCCTTGGGCGCGTGCCCGCTCATCCAAGTCGAAATAAGGACTCCGTCCCGCTGTCGCGACCGACTCATCCGGCAGCTTACCGACCCACAGCCAGGCTGGATCCCCGTCGCCGGGCAAAAGGGCAAAGGCAAACTCTCCCCGTTCCGGCAACAGACGCTGCCAGTCCAGCGCCACCTGAGATTGCAAGCGCTGCAGCCACTGGCCGGGATCCACCCGCAACCCCAGGGGATTTAGGGGCTGGATCTGCCCCAGGCTCTGCCAAACTGAGACCAGATTCTCTCCGGAAATCAGCGCCAAGGTTTTATCCGGCAGATGTTGAAGGATCTGCGGGCGAAAGGCTTCTGCCGCCGGCAAGGAGAAGCCAGCGGGCGCATGCCAGAGGGCAGCACTTTCGGCCACCAAGCCGCGGAAGTTTACCCCCAACCCCAGCCCTACCGCCTGCAACGTCAGCCCATCTGAAGAAACCGCCTCTGGATTTTGCCAGAAGGCCCAACCCACATGCGCCTCCCGCAAGGGCTGGATGACCTGCTGAAACAGAGGCTGAGCCACCAGAGACAACTGCGGCAACTGCCAAGCATCGATTGCAGCCCGAATGGCAGCAGACTGCTCCGCCAACAACACGTATTGCTCGCCGAAAACGGCTGCCGAGAACCCCTGCAGGCCCGGAATCGGGCTAGACACCACCTGAATGCCCTTGTAAGTGTCTACCTGCACCGGCCTCCCGGCCAAGCTCTGCCGTTCCCACAACAGGTTCAGCTCAAATTGAGAGACTGCCGCATCCCGCGTTTCCAGGGCAACCAAGGTGCCCCACTCCGGCAAACTGGCCAAGAGGGTGCTCCTCCCCAGCCAGGGCCGCACCTCCCGCTCGAAATCAAGGGATCCCCCGGCCAGCATGGATCCCAGCCAGCCTGGGCCTTCAGGGGAGAAAAACTTTTGCCACTGCTGACGGGCAGCGCGTCGCTGGGGGGCAGGAGTTGCCGCTTGCCAAAACGCTTGCACCTCGTCCAGGGGAACAGCCAACACCAGCAGCGCTTGTGCGGAGCTGGGGGCAAAGCCCACAATGGGTGGCAGCTCCGGGTGGGCCAGCAACAAAGCTACCGGACTGCGGGTGAGCAGCCATACGACAACCCACACCACCATGGCGGCCAGAAGACCAAGCCCAATCAGGATCCCGCGCAAGAGTTGCCGTCGTCCCATATCTCAATCTCTGCACCGAGGGAGACATGGCGCGGACACCCAGGCCCTACTGCTCTGCACTGCTGGCATGAACAGGCCTAGTGAAGAAGCGCTGCCCTCAGTCCTGCATGATAAAACCTTACCATGGAACAGAGGCTAACCCTGGTGTGCCAGCTGGAGCCCACCGCTGAGCAGGCGGCCAAGTTTAGAGGCACCCCACAAGCCTTTGTGATCCGCACCACCATTCCAAACCAACGTGCAGATCAGCCCTGCCTTGACCAGCCCGGCAGCTATCTAGGCCCATCCGAAAGTCAAACCCATGTCAGAGTTTCAACTGGTTTCTCCCTATCAACCCACCGGAGATCAACCTAAGGCAATTGCCGGCTTGGTGAAGTCGATTTCAGAAGGCCATCGTTTCCAAACCTTGCTGGGGGCAACCGGAACCGGCAAAACGTTTACCATCGCCCATACCATTCAGCAGGTGGGCAGGCCCACCTTGGTGATGGCCCACAATAAGACGCTGGCGGCACAACTGTGCAATGAGCTACGAGAGCTGTTTCCCAATAATGCCGTCGAATACTTCATCAGCTATTACGACTATTACCAACCGGAAGCCTATGTTCCCAGCACCGATACTTACATCGCCAAATCTTCCTCTATCAACGATGAAATCGATATGCTGCGGCACTCGGCTACCCGCTCCTTGTTTGAACGGCGGGATGTGATTGTGGTGGCCTCGGTGAGCTGCATCTATGGTCTGGGCATGCCAGAAGAATACCTGAAGGCTTCCATCCCCTTCAAAGTCGGCCAGGAGATTAACCAACGGGATGTCCTGCGGGATCTGGCCAGCATCCAGTACGAGCGCAATGACCTGGAGCTGGTGCGGGGGCGATTTCGCCTCAAAGGGGATGTGCTGGAAATTGTGCCGGCGTATGAGGATCGGGTCATTCGCATCGAATTTTTTGGGGATGAGATCGAGGCCATTCGCTTAATCGACCCGGTTACAGGCGAGATTTTGAACAGCCTCAGCGCCCTCAGAGTTTATCCTGCTCGGCACTTTGTAACGCCGGAAGCACAATTGGAGCGGGCGATCCTCAATATCGAGCAAGAACTGGAAGAGCAACTGGCCTTCTTTCGCAAAGAAGGCAAGCTCCTGGAAGCTCAACGCCTAGAGCAGCGCACCCGCTACGACCTAGAAATGCTGCGAGAGGTGGGCTATTGCAACGGGATCGAAAACTACTCCAGACATTTAACAGGGCGCAAAGCAGGAGAGCCCCCCGCCTGCTTGGTGGATTATTTCAAGGCCGACGATTGGCTGCTGGTGGTGGATGAATCCCACGTGACCGTGCCCCAAATTCGCGGCATGTACAATGGCGACCGTGCCCGCAAGCAGGTGCTGGTAGATCATGGTTTTCGCCTGCCCAGCGCCCTCGACAATCGCCCCCTCAAAGCCGAAGAGTTTTGGGCCAAAGTTCATCAGTGCATCTTTGTTTCGGCTACTCCCGGCAACTGGGAACTGGAGCAGAGCGAGGCCCAATTTGAAACCCTGGTGGAAGATGGCAAGACCCTGAAGTTCTATGTGCCCGGCAGCGGTCGGGTTGTCGAACAGGTAATTCGGCCCACCGGCGTGGTGGATCCTGAGGTGCATGTGCGCCCCACGGCTGGGCAAGTGGACGATTTGCTGGGAGAAATTTATTTGCGATTGGAACGCTCTCGGCAGGGATCTGCCGAACGGGTGATCGTGACCACCCTCACCAAACGGATGGCAGAAGATCTCACAGAATATCTCCAGGAGCGAGGGATCCGAGTTCGCTATTTGCATTCCGAGATCACCTCGATTGAGCGAATTGAAATCTTACAAGATTTTCGAGAAGGGGCCTTTGACGTGTTGGTAGGAGTTAACTTGCTGCGGGAAGGGTTAGACCTGCCGGAAGTCTCCTTGGTGGCCATTTTGGATGCTGACAAAGAAGGGTTTTTGCGAGCAGAGCGCTCCCTGATTCAGATGATTGGGAGGGCAGCACGAAATGTCCGCGGTATGGTGGTGATGTACGCCGACACCATGACCGGCAGCATGGCCCGGGCCATTGCCGAAACCCAGCGTCGCCGCGAGATTCAATTGCAATACAACCGCCAACACAACATCGCGCCCAAGCCCATTGTCAAGAAAAACAGCAATGCCATCTTGTCTTTTTTG
This sequence comes from Thermostichus sp. OS-CIW-29, assembly GCF_054058195.1. Classification (NCBI taxonomy): domain Bacteria; kingdom Bacillati; phylum Cyanobacteriota; class Cyanophyceae; order Thermostichales; family Thermostichaceae; genus Thermostichus; species Thermostichus sp. OS-CIW-29. Next base: position 7,133 of record NZ_JBSSAB010000006.1, on the reverse strand, counting down.
GCCATCTCCCGCAAACTCAGCAACCCAGATCTGGAAAAAGCCTTTCAAGCTGCGCAGGAGATTCCTCTCTCCGAGATTCCAGAGCTGATCGGCCAACTGGAACTGAAGATGAAAGAGGCCGCCAAAAACCTAGAATTTGAGGAAGCCGCCGAGCTGCGAGATAGAATCAAAAAGCTGCGTCAACGCCTTCTGGGCCATTCTCAGGGCACCTAAAATCCTTGCTCAGATCGGCCAAAATTGAGGTCGGCTTGTGCCACCATGAGCTTGCGGGGCAGCACCAGGGATCCCCAATTGATCGATAGGCGTTCGTACCAAACCGGCCATGCAGGACTCCGTCCCACTTAAGCGAGCAGCTCTTTGGGTTGGGCTGACGGTGGGGATAGGTCTCTGGCTCACCCCTGCCGTCGCCTCTGCCTCCTCAGGGATCCCCTTGGCTCAAGCCCTTGAATTTCGGGATCCCAACTTTTTCCTGGCCGATCCCCGACCCACACCGGCTGAAGCGCCAACTCCTGAGGGATCCCCTGCTCCGGCTCCCAGCCCAGTCGGGATCCCTTTGACCGGCCAAGAGGGCACAGAGGTGTTGGTCGGGAACATACCGGTGTTCCGCCTGCAGACGGCAGACTACCCCAGCGATGTGCGGGCCGACAACGTTCGGGCGATCATCGAGCGCTTTCTCGAAGAAGGGCAGTTGCCACAGCCAGAGGTACGGGTAGCCCAGGATGCCAATGGGCAATACATCTTACGCCTGGGGGAAAGAGGCCGCTTTGAGGCCACCCAACGGTATTTGTTTACCGTCACCTATGCCGATGCTGCCGCGGAGCGCAGGGTGGCACCGGGTCAGGTGAACCTGAATGACGTTCGTCTGGTGGCTAACAGTTGGGCGCGGCGGTTGGAGCAAGCGATTGCCGATTACCGCGAAGATCTGCTGGCTCTGCAGCGGGCCCAGGATCCGCGCGTGCTGGTTCTGACCCTTTTGGCAGGGATCGCCACCCTGGTGGTGGGGTTCTTTCTCTGGCGGCTGTTCGACCGCAGCCTAACCCGCTTGCAACGCTGGTTGGAGCTTAAGGCCGGAGAGGCCTGGGGCACCTGGATTGATGTGGGTGGGATGCTGCTGCGGGGCGTGGGGGCAATCCTCATCGCCGGCATCTCGCTGGATCGCGGCATCAGCTTCATACCTGCCCTGCGACCTTTTCAGCGCTCCTTTTACCTGGGCCTGGGTCGTGTGGTCGCCACGGCTCTGGGCGTTCTCACCCAGCCTCTGCCCAACTCCAGCGTTTCGATTGCCAGCTTGCTGGTCTTCCTCGTCCTCTCCATCTTGGTTTTCACCGGCGCCCACTACGTCAGTGTTGGCTTCAAGCAACGCTTTCTGGCACGCCTAGGGCTGGATCTGGGCACCCAAGAGTCTTCGGCGGCCATCTTCAAGTACATCCTGACCCTGTTCGGCATCCTTCTGGTCTTGCCCTTCAGCGGCCTTAATCTGGGCTCCTTGGCGGTTATTGCCGGGGCGGTGGGTTTGGGGATCGGCTTTGGTTTGCAAAACCTCTCCAACAACTACATCAGCTACATTGCCATTTTGCTGGAGCGCCCCATCCAAATCGGGGATCTGGTGGAAGTGGACAACCTGCTCGGCACAGTGGAGCGCATTGGCCCACGGGCTACCGTCTTGCGCACCCTGGATCGCATCTTTGTGATCGTGCCCAACTCCCGCTTTACCGAATCAAAGGTGGTGAACTGGAGCTACCGGGATCCCCGCTGTCGCATCCACATTCCGGTCGGCGTGGCCTACGGCTCCGATACCGCCTTGGTTACCGAAGCTCTGCTCAGCGCCGCCAGAGAAAATGCTCGGGTGTTGAGCAGCCCTGCCCCCCAAGTCTGGCTCAAGTCCTTTGGCCCTTCTGCACTTAACTTTGAGCTGCTGGTGTGGATCAACCGTCCTCAAGATCAGTTTGTCTTGATCAGCGAGCTAAACTTCCTAATCGAGGCTGAGTTTCGGCGACGTGGGATCCGCATCCCCTTCCCGCAACAAGATATTCATATCCGCAGCCTAGAGGGATTTGCCCCCCTCAGTCAAAATGGCGGATCCCCTTCTTTGCCCGATACCGACTCCATTCACTCTGCCCTCAAAGAAGCGGCTCAATCGCCGGAAGACCAAAATGGTGTTTCCTAAGCTATTGCCTGCCATTGACACCCTATCGACACCATGTTGCAGCGGTTAGATGAGGTACTGGGAAGCTTTGGCAGCCATCCCCGTTGGGCTGAACTGAAGCAAATGCAAACCCTGCGGCAGCTCTGGCCCGAACTCGTCGGAGAGGCCGTAGCCGCCCAAACCTATCCCCTCAGCGTGCGCCGACAGGTGCTGCAAGTGGCCACCTCTACCCCGGCCTGGGCGCAAAATTTAACCTTGCAACGTCAGCTCATTCTCAAGAAACTCAACAGCCGCATCCAACCTCCCCTCAGCGATATCCGCTTCAGCCCTGGTGCCTGGCACGAGGGATCCAGCCAAGCCACCCCCCACCCTGATGCGGAGCTGAGCAGCAAGTTTTATGGCGCTCCCCGCCTAGCAGACCAAGATGGACAACGCCCTGGATCCTGTCGCAGCCCCAATCCAAAACAGCCCACCTCCGACCCGAAAGTGGCTTTCGAGCGCTGGGCCAGAGTGGTGAAGCAACAACAAACCCAGGAGAACCTGTTCCCTTGCCCCGCCTGCCGCTGTCCTACCCCTGCCGCCGAATTGGAGCGTTGGTTTGTCTGTGGGTTCTGCCATCGACAATCCTTGCGCCCGCCCAGCTAACTCAGGAAACTCGAATTACGGTTGCTTCAAATGGCAATCAAACGATTCGTCAGGTCGATCCCCAACTTCTTTCTTCCTCTGAGAGAGGTTGTGGATGGTTACGGCAGCGGCAAGGAGCGCTTGGGAAGCGTCTCAACCCAGTTTGAAATGCAACTGCGAACCCTTAATCGTTCATAGCCCGATAGGTGGCCACCGAAGACGGCGATACACGGTTTAAATAGCGAAAGATCCAATACTTAAAAAGCGTATCTAGGAAAACCGGAAAAGTAGCAATAAAGCCGTAGATAAAATCGCGGTTCTCCGGTACCCCCAAATGGGCAGCCAAATTACCCAGCAGCACCTCCCAACCGTGGGGAGAGTGATAACCGACAAACACATCGGTAAAGAGAATAATAATGAAAGCCTTGGCACTATCGCTGAGACCGTAGATCAGACGATCCAAAAAAGACTTGAGGACTTCGATTTCCTCACGCCCAACAAAGATAAGCCAGCCAAACACCAGCAGCGAAAGCAAATCAGCAAGGATATTCTTCAAGCCTTCCGAGTTCCTACGGCTATATTTTTTCAGCAGTTCCTCTGCCTTCATGGACAGTTGATCTGCTGATTCCAGATCCCACTCTGGAGATTGATGGTGCAAAGCTCGCTCAAATTCCATTCTTTCCTTGAAAAACTCGAACTCTGTCAGGGCTTTTTCTTGAAATTCGTGGCTCAGAGCCACAATGGCAGGCTCCCGTTGTTGCAAGTGATCTACCAATGGCCCAAACAGAAAGTTTTTCGAGAGGATCTGGGTGAGCAGAGGCAAAATGGCCAACAACAACAGAAAACGAATCGATACCAGTGTGCGAGTGCGAGCCTCGCGATACTCTTGGATCAGTTCCTCTTCGGCCTGGGAACTCAGCTCACGGCGGATTTGGCTGGCTGTGCGCAGAATAGAACGGGGCAGAATCGCAGCTTTGGAAGCGACCGGGGCAGCGCCATTGCCGGAGCCTGCCTTGACAGAGACATTAGAAGAACTGGGTTGGGTTGAGGTAGGTTGTTCTGGCCGTTCGAGAGGCTCAGGTGAAGTGGAAATTGAAGCAGAGATGGGCTGGGATTTTCTGGTCGGGCGTTTGTATCGAGAAGTCACCTGATCGATAAACTGCAGTTTCTCCAAGATGGAAAGATCTCGTCTTTGGCGACCATTCTCGGAGTTTTCGCTGCTGCTTTCAGAAACATTGGCCTCAGCGGCATGGAGTTGTTGAGCTTTATCTTGGGCAGAAGTAGGGCCGCTGCCATTTTGCTCGGGATCCGGCAGGCGAGAAAAGGCGCTGCTGGCTCTGAACTCTGCCAAACGCAGATCGATCTGGCGCAGCTGCCGGCGCAGTTGAATCTGAAAGTAGCGGCTGACATTCTGGCCGTGTTGCCCATTGCTGCCAATGGACCCTCCCTGGAAGTATTGATCCTCAATGGCTTTAATGCGCAGGGCAGCCTCATAAGCTTGGTCGAGGGAGCGCAGGGGGGTATTCGAGATCCATTGGCCCAGCCTGCTCAATACGGATTCTCCCATTGCTCGTTCCCGTGGCACTCCCCATGGGGGCCGATCCACACATTACAGTGATCCGATTGACTAATTATTGTAACGAGTCCTGGGTGCCTAGGCGGGAATCCCAACGGTGGAGAAGTACTTGCAGAGACTGGCCCTGCCTCGACAGAAGTACAGACCGGCACCTTTGGGTCAGAGCAAACTTCAGTATCCCTTAAAGCGCTTGAGGGCAAAGCCACAGATCTGCAGCAGCCGCAGCCCCTCTCGCACATGGTGAATGTTGGAGCGACCATAGGTTCTGGGGAAATAGCGCACGGGGATATCCAGGATCTTCAGGGTGCGCTTGGCGGATCCCAGCAACAGGTCAAAATCTCCAAACGGGTCGAAATCCCCCCACTCTTGGCACAGCTTGGCAATCTGCTGGTAATCCTCCCGCCACAGGGCCTTGGTGCCACAGAGGGAATCTTTGATGCGGATGCCGAGAATGTAGGAGAGGAGAGCGGCAAAAAAACGATTGGCCCATTGGTTTAGCCGAGGCATTGCCTCTGGTTTCAGGGGATAGATAAGGCGACAACCATTGGCAAAATCACATCGCCCGGAAGCCACAGCCCGGAAAAACTTGGGCATGTCCTCTGCCTGTACCGTCAAATCGGCATCGAGGATGATCAACACATCCCCTGTAGCGGCGGCTAGCCCCTTGCGCACCGCATCCCCCTTGCCCTTGCCCTCCTGCCGTAGAGCCCGGATATTGCGGATCCCTTGGTATTCCGCCTGTACCCGCTGGATCTCGGCCCAAGTCCCGTCGCTGGAATGCCCCTCCACAAAAATGATCTCGGTGCGGGATCCCATCTCGGGCAAATGTTCCACGCAGCGGCGGATGTTGCCCGCTTCATTCCGAGCCGGAATCACCACGGTGCAGGAAGGCTGCTGCTCAGGGGGGGGATCCCAGGCAGGGTCGGGCTGCAGGCGAGCGATCGTGTACTCTGTCAGGCAGAGGGCGTTGATCCCGGGCAATGGGGCAATCACCCGGTTGATCACAGTCGAAAGGAACGGGATCCGCCGCGGCAACAACAGCCGCTTGCCCTGCTGAATGACCTCGTATCCTGCCAAGTGCAGCAGGTTGGCCACATCGGCTGCCGATAACCAGTTGGCTGCCGGCAGAGGCATCCGTTGCTTCAGAGCGGTTGCCAAGCCCAGAATCGGCTCCCAGAGCGGGTTGTGGTGGGAGAGGATCAGGCGGGTGCGTGGGGTACAGAAGCGGCGCAACTGCTGGAGAACCTGCTGGATGTCGGCCAGGTAGCCCAGGGTATTGACGAGCAAGATCACATCAAAAGGCTCCGCCAAGACGGGATCCCCTTTGTCCAGCGTGTGGGCATCTTGCACCCGGAAATGGAGATGGGGAAACTCTGCCTGAGCTTGGGCAACAATGTCCGCATCCCGGTCGATCCCCACCCCGAAGCTGGGCTGCAAGGCATTGAGCAGGGATCCCGTGCCGGAACCAATCTCCAAGATGCGCAAACCGGCAGGGACAAAAAAGCGATGCAGCCGCTCCAGATCCTCGTGGTAGTAGCGGTTTTTTTGCCGCCAGTAATACAAGGGGTGGGTCAACGCTGGCAAGGGATCCCTGGGGTATCGCTGGATAGTCTTCGATCATAAGGTGTGATCGTTTGCAATAACGGCTTCAAGCACCTTAGATCTCAATCTGTTGGTCACCCAACCCAGCTGGATCCCCGACAACAGGGGCGAAGCCCTCCAGCGATTGCGTACCGCAGCCACATCTTGCCACCCCAGTCTCTCCCCACCCAGCGATAGCAGTACAGGGAAAAGGGAAGCATTGGCGGGCAAGTGCCAACGAGCGGGGATCTCAGCGACGACGCACTTTATCCCTTTGGCTGACAAAGATGATGGCGCCAAAGAGAGCCCCCAGCACAACTGCACCAGCCACCAAGCTCCAGAGGAAGTTAGCAAGTGAGGGAGTCATAAAAGCGTTTCCTCCTCGTGCAAATAACCGTTGCCCAACAGCTTTCCGATTATACCGAGCCCTGTCACCCTTCCAAAGCCTGCCTTTGTCCCTGCCGGGCGCTGTCATTTGGTAGTTTGGTATTCCAGGGGCACCTCCTCTAGGGTTTGGCTCTTGCCGGCAAAGGGGTTATCCGGCGTTAAGAACAGCATACAGTGACATTCCTTTCGCTCCCGCATGGGTACACAGGGGCAATTCCAATAGCCTGCTTTTGCTTCTGCCTCTTTGTCTTCATAAAAACGACAGGGACACAGCGGGGCGCCCAATTGCTCTTTGTGCAGAGCCAAGCCTTCGATCACCGCCGTCGTAATTGATGGATCCGAGCAGAAAAAGGTCTCGGAGCGTTTGGCGTAGGTTTCTGCGAAATGCCGCATCAACTCAAAGCTCTTCTGTGAGGACTTTTTGTAACCACGACTTTCCATGACGATTCCCAAAAGTGGAACTAACCGGCTGTTGCTAGCAATGGGGTTCACAGCTTTTTCCGACGACGCCTCCCGAAGCCAGTACAGACGTGTAGGGGGCCGGGATTCTATTAACTCCACAGATAACTCCACAGACCTCCCACAACGTCGAGAAAAGCTGTATCTCGCTCTTCGTTGTACAGCAGACCTCTAGGCAGGACAAAAGATTATGCCCTTGCTGTTACACAAGGCAACATCTAGGGGCCGTAGCAAGAGCCAGCCTTGGCGTACTCTACAGAATACCTTGACATCCTCCCCGGCCTGAAGGCTGGAGATTCCTACCACGCTGCGCATGGATGGCTCCTTGCGCAGTCGTCTCGGCGGGTTCCTGCTTCCGAC